>NZ_JPWT01000082.1:0-49916 GCF_000773065.1 Burkholderia sp. ABCPW 111
GCCGATGCCGATGCCGATGCCGATGCCGATGCCGATGCCGATGCCGATGCCGATGCCGATGCCGATGCCGATGCCGATGCCGATGCCGATGCCGAGCCGATGCCGAGCCGAGATCGGCCGATGCGCTGATCGGCCGATCCCGCCGCGATTGCCGAACCGGCGCGCCCGCCGCACGTCGCCGAGCCGCACCCCACCTTTGCCCTGCCTGCTTACTCGCCCATCGCAGCCGAAACCCGCGCCGCGCTCAAGACGCCGCCGCGAAGAACCGCCGCACGACGCGATCGCCGAACACATTGACCGCGAGCCCGGCCATCACGAGCGCGGCGCCCGCGAGCTGCGCGTGCGTGAGCTGCTCGCCGAGCAGCAGCGCCGACGACGCGAGGCCGACGACCGGTACGAGCAGCGAGAACGGCGCGACCTGCCCGGCCGGATAACGCGACAGCAGGCGGCTCCACAGCCCGTAGCCGAGCAGCGTCGCGACGAATGCGAGATAGACGACCGCGAAAATCGACGCGCCCGACAGCGACGTCAGCGCGGCCTCGATCCGCTGCGGCCCCTCGAACCAGTACGACAAGACGAAGAACGGCACGGGCGGCACGAGGCTCGCCCAGACGACGAGCGACACGAGATCCACCTTGCCGATCCTCTTCGTCACGACATTGCCGAGCGCCCACAGCGCCGCCGCGCCGATCGTCAGCAGGAAACCCGCGAGCGTCATGCCGCGGCCGCCCTGCACGGCGATCGCGACGAGGCCGATCGCGGCGATCGCGAGGCCCGCGAGATTCTGCGCGCGCAGCCGCTCGCCGAGCACGAGCATCGCGAAGAACAGCGTGAAGAACGCCTGCGCCTGCAGCACGAGCGACGCGAGCCCGGCCGGCATCCCGACGTACATCGCGGAAAACAGGAACACGAACTGGCCGAGCAGGATCGTCGATCCGTACAGCGCGAGGAGCCGCCACGGAATCTGCGGCCGGCGCACGAAAAACACCGCGGGCACCGACGCGAGCAGGAAGCGCAGCCCGCCGAGCAGCATCGGCGGCACGCCGTGCAGCCCCACCTTGATCACGACGAAGTTCACGCCCCACGCCAGGATCACCACCAGCGCCAGCAACAGGTCTTTCGGGGCCATCGTCGTCTCCATGCGTTTTTTTTGCGCGAATCGTCGAGTCTACCGGCGTTTCGCCAAGCTTGCAGACGGCGGCGGCGGCGGCGGCGCGCGCGTGCGTGCGCGCCGCCGCATCGGCCGGGACGCCGTTACAATGGACCGCATCCCCCATCCGCCGCACGAACACTCAAAACGCCCCGAACGCTTCGAACGCCTCCCGCCATGACCGACTCGATCAAAGCCCTCCTGAAGCCGCACGTCCGCGACATCGGCAACCTGACCGTGCGCCGCACGCTGCCCGCGCTCGCCGCGCGCACCGTCGGCCCGTTCATCTTCTTCGACCACATGGGCCCCGCCGCGCAGCCGCCGGGCGCGGGCCTCGACGTGCGCCCGCATCCGCACATCGGCCTCGCGACCGTCACCTACCTGTTCGACGGCGCGATCATGCACCGCGACAGCCTAGGCTCCGTGCAGAAGATCGTGCCGGGCGACGTCAACTGGATGACGGCCGGGCGCGGCATCGTCCACTCGGAACGCACGCCCGACGACGAGCGCGCGCGCGGGCAAACGGTGCACGGCATCCAGACCTGGGTCGCGCTGCCGCTCGAGCACGAAGCCCGCGAGCCGTCGTTCGAGCATCACGCGGCCGCGACGCTGCCGAAGCTCGAGCGCGACGGCGTCGCGCTGACGGTGATCGCGGGCGACGCGTTCGGCGCACGCTCGCCCGTCACGACGTTCTCGCGCACGCTGTACGTCGCGGCCGCGTTCGCGCCGGGCGCCTCGCTCGCGCTCGACGCCGATCACGAAGAGCGCGCGGTGTATCTCGTCGACGGCGACCTGACGGTCGACGGCGCGCCGCTCGAGGCCGCGCAGATGGCCGTGCTCGCGCCGGGCGCACGGATTGCGCTCGCGAGCGCGGGCGGCGCGCGCGCGATGCTGCTCGGCGGCGACAAGCTCGACGGCGAGCGCTTCATCGAATGGAATTTCGTCGCGAGCTCGCGCGAGCTGATCGAGCGCGCAAAGCGCGCGTGGACGGCGCAGGAGATGGGGACCGTACCCGGCGAAGCCGACTGGATCGCGCTGCCCGAGCGTCGCGCGCATTGAAAAAACGGCCGCGCACCCTCACTGTGCATCCACCTACCCTAACGAGGACGCCATGGACACCACGCTCGCCACTTTCGAACGAGACGTCATCGAAGCATCGCTTGCCGCCCCCGTGCTGGTCGATTTCTGGGCTCCCTGGTGCGGCCCGTGCAAGACGCTCGGCCCGCTGCTCGAAAAGCTCGAGCGCGAGTACGAAGGCCGCTGGAAGCTCGTCAAGGTGAACGTCGACGAGAACCAGGAGCTCGCCGCGCACTTCCAGACGCGCAGCATTCCGCACGTGATCGCGTTCGCGGACGGGCGTCCCGTCGACCAGTTCGTCGGCGTGCTGCCCGAAGGGCAGCTGCGCGCGTTCCTCGACCGCCTCGTGCCCGCGCCCGACGAGGCCGAGCGCCGCGCGGCGCAGGTCGCGCTCGCCGAGGAGCGGATCGACGACGCGATTTCGCACCTCGAGAACGCGCTCGCGCTGAATCCCGGCTATGACGAAGCGCGCCTCGATTTCGTCGAGCTGCTGCTCGCGCTGAACCGGATCGACGACGCGCGCGCGGAAGCCGCGCGCCTGTCGCCGCAAGCGACGGGCGGCGCCGACGCGCGCTACCAGGCGATCAAGACGCGCTTCGACGCGCTCGACGCGACGGCCGATCTGCCCCCGACCGACGCGCTCGAAGCGCGGATCGCGAGCAACCCCGGCGATCTCGAAGCGCGCTTCGACCTCGCGCAGAGCCTGATCGCGCGGCGCGCGTACGAAGGCGCGCTCGAGCAGTTGCTGGAAATCGTCCGGCGCGACCGGACGTTCGGCGACGACGTCGGCCGCAAGACGATGATTTCGGTGTTCGAGCTCGCGGCGGACGAGCCCGCGCTCGTATCGGCGTGGCGGCGCAGGCTGAGCGCGGCGCTGAACTGACCAAACGGGTAACGACAAGCTAAGGCCGGAGCGGCCATGCGGCGGCGCGCGCGTTGCGCGTCCGCCGCTTTTTTCTTTCGGCGGGATTGCGCGGCGGTCGCTCGGTCGTTGCTCGGCCGTCGCTCAGTCGTTGCGCAGCAGAATTGCGCGAGGGTTGCGCCGCCCGGCGCTGCATGTGCGGCGAAGGCGCGCACGCCGGCGTGAGGCCGACGGTGCGCGCCGCGCGTCGTGCGTGCGCGCCGCCAACGCCATTTCAACGAACACCGAAGGCAAATCCGGCGGCGCCAGCCGGCCACCGCGGGCGTTACCGCCCCGCCTGCCCCGCCCGCGCCGCCTGCGCCGCGAGCGCCCGCAGCGCGTGCGCCGCCGCCGCGAACCCGAAGCTCGCGGTCACGCACACGCTCGAACCGAAGCCCGCGCAATTGAGCCCCGTCGGCCCGGGCGCGTGCGCGTGCGTCGCCGTGTGCTGCGCGACGTCGTCGACGTCGCACACGGCCGCCTCCGGATAGATGAGCGGCTCGTCCGAATAGACGGCGCTCACCTTGAATTTCGCTTTCGGCCCGCGCGGAAAGCCGTGCTGCTTGCGCAACTGCGCGCGCACCTTCGACAGCAGCGGGTCCTGGATCGTCTGCGCGAGATCGTCGATCCGGATGCGGGTCGGATCGAGCTGCCCGCCCGCGCCGCCGACCGTGACGAGCGGCTGCCCGCGCGCGACGCACCACGCGATCAGCGCCACCTTCGTGCGCACGCTGTCGATCGCGTCGACGATGTAATCGAAGCCGCCGCCGAGCAGCGCGTCGAGATTATCCGGCTCGACGAAATCCTCGATCCTCACGACCCGGCAAGCCGGATCGATGAGCGCGATCCGCTCGGCCATCGCGTCGACCTTCGGCTTGCCGTAGTTGCCGTCGAGCGCGTGGACCTGCCGGTTCGTGTTGCTTTCAGCGACGTTGTCGAGGTCGACCAGGGTCAGTTCCCCGATAGCGCTGCGCGCGAGCGCCTCGGCCGCCCACGAGCCGACGCCGCCGATGCCGATCACGGCGACGCGCGCGCGCTCGAACGCGGCGAGCGCGCCGGCGCCGTAGAGCCGCGCGACGCCGCCGAAGCGCCGCGCCCGATCGGCGTCAAGCTGCCCGGATGGCTGCGGAGTAAGATCGTGAGGCGTCGCAATGGCGTCGGTACGTGACATACAAGCTGAACGAAAGGCGAGGGACAGCCCGCTATTTTGCCTGATCGGCCGGCGGCGAACACACGCCGAACCACTGCAACGCAGGATTTTTCCACCTTCGCTATACTGGCCCCGATTGAGCGTTCGCACACCAATGACGACACTTGCCGATCTCCGCACCAACTACTCCCGCGCGTCGCTCGACGTCGCGGACGTGAACCCGAATCCGTTCGTCCAGTTCGACGTCTGGTTCAAGGAAGCGCTCAG
The DNA here is from genome assembly GCF_000773065.1 of Burkholderia sp. ABCPW 111. Classification (NCBI taxonomy): domain Bacteria; kingdom Pseudomonadati; phylum Pseudomonadota; class Betaproteobacteria; order Burkholderiales; family Burkholderiaceae; genus Burkholderia; species Burkholderia sp. ABCPW 111. The sequence continues at coordinate 4,546 of NZ_JPWT01000082.1, forward strand.
CGCGCAACTGCCCGAGCCCAACACGATGACGCTCGCGACCGTCGACGAATCCGGCCGGCCGTCCGCGCGGATCGTCCTCATCAAGGGCGTCGACGAGCGCGGCTTCGTGTTCTTCACGAACTACGAGAGCCGCAAGGGGCGCGAACTCGCGCGCAACCCGCACGCGGCGCTCCTCTTCTACTGGATCGAGCTCGAGCGGCAGGTGCGCGTCGAAGGACGCATCGAGAAGACGAGCGAAGAAGAAAGCGACCGTTATTTCGCATCGCGGCCGCTCGGCTCGCGCATCGGCGCGTGGGCGTCCGACCAGAGCGCGGTGATCGAGAACCGTGCGTCGCTCGAAGCGCGCGAGAAGGAAATCAGCACGCGCTTCGGCGAAAATCCGCCGCGCCCGCCGCACTGGGGCGGCTACCGTCTCGTGCCGAGCTCGATCGAATTCTGGCAGGGCCGCCCGTCGCGGCTCCACGACCGCCTGCTGTACGCGCGCGATGGCGCGTCGGCGAGCGGCTGGAAAATCTCGCGCCTCGCGCCGTAACTCGCCGCGGCGCGCCCGCGTCCGCCCTGCCGTGCATTTCGTTTTGCTCGCGGGCGGCCGGCGTTTTCGCACGCCGGCCGCCCGCCCGACAACTTGGCTGTATTTCGTTTCAACGAACAAAAGGGGATTCCAAATGTTCTGGGAAAAGAAACTGGCACAGTGGGCGGACGAAGTACGGGAGACGTCGAACATTCCGGCGCGCCTCGTCCTCTGGAACGGACAGCAGCTCGATTTCGGCACGTTCGCCGCGCCGCAGGTGACGCTGAAGGTCAACAACGCGTCGGCGCTGCCGCTGCTGCTCGAGCCGAGCCTCGACAATCTCGGCGAGGCGTACGTGAAGGGCAAGATCGACATCGAAGGCAAGCTCGCCGACATCATCAACATCGGCTATTCGCTCGCGCGCAGCACGGTGACGAACGCGAGCAAGCTCGCGCGCGTGCGGCGCTACTTCAACCACTCGAAGAATTCCGACAAGAAGGCGATCCAGTATCACTACGACGTGTCGAACGCGTTCTACAAGCTGTGGCTCGACGAGAACATGGTCTACTCGTGCGCGTATTTCGAGAACGGCGACGAAGACCTCGGCACCGCGCAGATCAAGAAGATCGACCACATCCTCACGAAGATCCACGTGCAGCCGGGCCAGCGCCTGCTCGACATCGGCTGCGGCTGGGGCGCGCTCGTGCTGCGCGCGGCGGGCAAGTTCGGCGCGCGCTGCGTCGGCGTCACGCTTTCGCAGAACCAGTTCGATCTCGCGACCGAGCGCGTGAAGCGGGCGGGCCTCGAAGACAAGATCGAGATCCGGCTGCAGGACTATCGCGACGTCGAAGGCCAGTTCGACCGGATCACGAGCGTCGGGATGTTCGAGCACGTCGGCCGCAAGAACCTGCCGCTCTACTTCTCGCGCATCCGCGAGCTGCTCGCCGACGACGGCGTCGCGATGAACCACGGCATCACGTCGACGGACGCGGAAAGCGGCGAGACGGCGCTCGGCGGCGGCGAGTTCATCGACCGCTACGTGTTCCCGGACGGCGAGCTGCCGCACATCAGCCTCGCGCTCGAAGCGGCGCAGCGCGGCGGGCTCGAGGCGATTGACGTCGAGAGCCTGCGGCGGCACTATGCGCGCACGCTCGACATCTGGACCGAGAACTTCGAGGCGAAGGCCGAGGAAGCCAGAAAGCTCGTCGACGACGAAAAATTCCGCATCTGGCGCGTGTACCTGGCCGGCTGCGCGTATGCGTTCGAGCACGACGACGTGTCGATCTTCCAGATCGTGTGCCGCAAGGCCGGGCAGAGCGCGAAGACGCTGCCGTGGTCGCGGCGCTACATGTACCAACACGCGCTGCCGCGCTAGAAGGGCGGCGCCTTTCAGCGATGACGGATGGGTGACGGCAGCACGCGGCGCAAACCTGCGCCGCCGACACGACAAGAAGACGCGCAAGGCGATCAGTTCGACCTGTTCGGGGCGCAGCCGCTGCCGCCTGCTTCGCCGGGCCCTGCTTCGCCGTCCTCGTCCTCGTCAGATTCCGCGTCAGGCGCGAAGCGCAAGCGCGCACCGGGCGGCAAGCCGCGCGACGCGAAGCGCGACGCGGCGTCAAGCGATACGCCGCCGGCCGCCGCGCGGACTGCCGGGCCCGCGGCCGACGCCGGTACAGACGCGGGCGACGGTGCGAACGGCGGCCGCGATGCCGATGCCGACGCCGACGCTGATCCCCAACCCGGAACGGAAGCCGACCGCGCCGACGCGCCGGCCGACGCCGGCGCGACGCCCACGCTCCCCGGCTTCGACACGCCGCGTCCCGCCCCGCCGAAAAAGCGCGCACGCCGGCGCGGCGTCGCGCCCGCCGCGATCTCGGACGACGTCGCCGCCGCCGCGCGCGAGCTGCCGCCGCGCGTGCGGCTCGGCACGTCGTCGTGGTATTTCCCCGGCTGGAAGGACATCGTCTACGGCGACGACTACGCGCAGTCGAAGCTGTCGCGTGAAGGCCTCGAAGCGTACGCCGCGCATCCGCTTTTGAAGAGCGTGAGTCTCGACCGCTCGTTCTACGCGCCGCTCACGGTGGCCGACTATCTGCGCTATGCGCAGCAGGTGCCGGACGATTTCCGCTTCGTCGTCAAGGCGCCGGCGCTCGTCACCGACGCCGTGCTGCGCGGCGCGCGCGGCGAGCCGACCGGCCCGAATCCGGCGTTCCTGAACACGCGGCTCGCCGCCGACGAATTCGTGCGCCCGTGCCTCGAAGGCCTCGGCAACAAAGCGGGCGCGCTCGTGTTCCAGTTCCCGCCGCTGCCCGACACGCTGCTCGCCGATCCGGCCGCGCTCGTCGATCGCCTGAGCGCGTTCCTCGGCGCGCTGCCGCCGCTGCCGGACGATCCGGACGGCCCGCGCTACGCGGTCGAGATCCGCGACGCGAGCCTTTTGACGCCGCGCTTCATCCGCGCGCTCGCGGCGGCGGGCGTGCGCTACTGCGTCGGGCTGCACGCGAAGATGCCGGACCCGCTGCGCCAGGCGGCGGCGCTCGCGCTCCTCGACGGCGATCCGTCGGGCCCGCTCATCGTGCGCTGGAGCCTGCACGGCGGCTTCAAGTACGAACAGGCGAAGGCGAAGTACGAGCCGTTCGACCGGCTCGTCGACGAGGACCCGCACACGCGCTCGGCGCTCGCCGAACTCGCGGCGCGCTACGTGCTCGCGGGGCAGCCGGTGCTCATCACCGTGAACAACAAGGCGGAAGGGTCGGCGCCGCTGTCGTGCATCGCGCTCGCGAAGGAAATCGCGGCCGCGTGCGCGCGCTGGCGCAGCGAGGCGGCGTAGCGCGCGGCGCCGCCGCCCGCGCCGTCACGCGCCGCGCGACTTCAGCCGATGCGCGAACTTCTGCCGAAACTTCGCGAGCTTCGGCCCGATCACGACCGCGCAGTAGCCCTGCCCCGGATGTTGCGCGTAGTAGTTCTGGTGATACGCCTCCGCGGGCCAGTAGTTGCCGTTCAGTGGCCCGACTTGCGTGACGATCGGATCGTCGTACAGCTTGTCGCGCTCGAGCGTGCGGATCACGTCGAGCGCGGTGTCACGCTGCGCGTCCGAGTGCGTGAAGATCGCCGAGCGGTACTGCGTGCCGATGTCGTTGCCCTGGCGGTTCAGCTGCGTCGGATCGTGTGTCGCAAAGAAGATTTCGAGGATGTCGCGATAGCCGATCCGGCTCGGATCGAACGTGACGTTGACGACTTCCGCGTGGCCCGTGTCGCCGTCGCACACGTCGTGATAGCCGGGGTTGCGCGTGTGGCCGCCCGCATAGCCCGATTCCACGGCCGTCACGCCGTCGATGTCGAGAAACACCGCTTCCTGGCACCAGAAACAGCCGCCGCCCAGCGTCGCGACTTCGTTCGTTGCTTCGCTCATATCGGTTTCCTTTCGTTCGTTATGTTCGTTACGTGCGTTTCGCACGCCGCGCGCGGACGCGCTCGAAGCGCATGCGCCAAGCATCGCCGCGCGCCGCATCGTTGCGGCGGCCGCACGCGCGTTCGCGCCGCGCCGGCACGCGCCGTTCGCACATCGACGCGCGCCGCATTCCGCGAAAAATGTGGCATCGACCACTCGCCGGGCGCGACGGCCCGTCGCAGCGCCGCGCGATTCCGCTAAAATCGGTCCCAACCAGACGAATATTCCGATGACCGTCCTGCTCACTTCCCGCCATTGCGCATTCGGCGCCGCCGCCCGTTCCGCTCACCGCACCACGCCTTCGTCGCTCGAGGCCGTCACACGATGAAACACGCACAGGCCAGCCCGCCGAACTTCGACGCCGCCGCGTTCCGCCAAGCCCTCAGCCAGTTCGCGACCGGCGTGACCGTCGTCACGACGCGCGCGCCGTCCGGCCAGTTGATCGGCATCACCGCGAGTTCGTTCAACTCGGTGTCGCTCGATCCGCCGCTCGTGCTGTGGAGCCTCGCGCACAAGTCGGCGTCGATGCCGGTGTTCCGCACGAACAGCCATTATGTCGTCAACGTGCTCTCCGCGTCGCAGCACGATCTGTGCATGCGCTTCGCGACGCTCAAGGGCAACCGCTTCGAAGGCGTGTCGCACGCGGCGGGCGACACCGGCATGCCCGTGCTCGACGGCGCGCTCGCGTGGTTCGAATGCCACAACCGCAGCCGCTACGACGAAGGCGACCACGTGATCTTCGTCGGCGAGGTCGAGCGCTGCGGCGTGCACCCCGACGCCGCGGCGCTCGCGCCGCTCGTGTTCCAGAACGGCGTCTTCCACCGCCTCACAAAGCTTTGACGGCGCCCGTGCGCGCGAGCGCGACGGGCGGCCCCGCCTCGTCCTTCAGCGTCTGCAGCACGATGTTCGAGCGGATGTCGAGCACGCCGGGCGCCTTGTACAACTGGTTCAGCACGAAATCGGAGTAGTGCTTCAGGTTGTGCGCGAGCACGCGCAGCAGGTAGTGCGTCTCACCCGTCACGACGAACGCGCCGACCACCTCCGGCCACTCGCGCACCGCCTCCGCGAAGCGCTCGTGCCATTGCGTCTGGTCGTTGCGCATCGACACCTGCACGAACGCCTCCAGCTCGAACCCGAGCTTCTCGCGGCTCAGGCACGCGCGATAGCGTTCGATCACCCCCTGCTCTTCGAGCAGCCGCATCCGCCGCAGGCAGGCGGACGGCGACAGCGCAATGCGCTCGGCCAGATCGAGGTTGCTGATCCGTCCTTCCTGCTGAAGGACCGCGAGAATACGGCAATCGGTTGCGTCCAGCGTGATCGCATGCATTTTTGGTCTCCGTTTTAGATCTAATTCGAATTATCTGCCATATTGGTGGATTGTCCATGCTTATTTCGCAAGCACTTGCTTCGCGTGTTTGCCTATCATGCGAAGCATTCGAGGCTCTTCGACAACGCATGGACACGATCTGGGACATCTCCCCGTCAATCGCCCCCGCGACGCCCGTCTGGCCGGGCGACACGCCCGTCGGCGTCGAGCGCGTGTGGCGCATGGAGGCGGGCTCGCCCGTCAACGTCGCGCGCGTCACGCTGTCGCCGCACACGGGCGCGCACGCGGACGCGCCGCTGCACTACGACGCGAACGGCGCGCCGATCGGCGCGGTGCCGCTCGACGCGTATCTCGGGCGCTGCCGCGTGATCCATTGCATCGGCGCGGGCCCAGTCGTCGCGCCCGACGACGTACGCGCGGCGCTCGCCGGCGCGCCGCCGCGCGTGCTGCTGCGCACGTACCGGAACGCGCCGCAGCGCGCGTGGGACAGCGCGTTCTGCGCGGTCGCGCCGGAAACGATCGATCTGCTCGCCGCGCACGGCGTGCGCCTTGTCGGCATCGACACGCCGTCGCTCGACCCGCAGGAATCGAAGACGATGGACGCGCACCACCGCATTCGCGCGCATCGGATGGCGATTCTCGAAGGCCTCGTGCTCGACGACGTCGCCCCCGGCGACTACGAGCTGATCGCGCTGCCGCTGAAGTTCGCGACGCTCGACGCGAGCCCCGTGCGCGCGGTGCTGCGCGCGCTGCCCGGCGCGCCGCGCTGACGCGCTCGCATGGCCCCTTTCCCCAACCAGGTTCGACATCATGAAAACACGTGAAGAAGCGCTCGCGCTCGACCGCGACGACCCGCTCGCGTCGCTGCGCGACCAATTCGCGCTGCCCGGCGGCGTGCTCTACCTCGACGGCAATTCGCTCGGCGCGCAGCCGCGCGCGGCGGCCGCCCGCGCGCAGCAGGTGATCGGCGCCGAATGGGGCGAAGGCCTCATCCGCAGTTGGAACACCGCCGGCTGGTTCGCGCTGCCGCGCCGCTTGGGCGACAGGCTCGCGCCGCTCATCGGCGCGGCGCAAGGCGAAATCGCGATTACCGACACGATCTCGATCAACCTGTTCAAGCTGCTGTCCGCGATGCTGCGCCACCAGGCGCGGCATGCGCCGAAGCGGCGCGTGATCGTGTCGGAGCGCTCGAACTTCCCGACCGATCTGTACATCGCGCAGGGCCTGATCGCGCAGCTCGATCGCGATTACGAGCTGCGCCTGATCGACGATCCCGCCGACCTGCCCGACGCGCTCGACGACGAAACCGCGGTCGCGATGATCACGCACGTGAACTACCGGACGGGCTACATGCACGACATGCCGTCCGTCACGCAGACGGTCCGCCAGGCCGGCGCGCTGATGCTGTGGGATCTCGCGCACTCGGCGGGCGCCGTGCCCGTCGATCTGAACGGCGCGCTCGCGGACGGCGCTGTCGGCTGCACGTACAAGTATCTGAACGGCGGCCCCGGCTCGCCCGCGTTCGTCTGGGTGCCGAAGCGCCATCAGCAAGCGTTCGAGCAGCCGCTGTCCGGCTGGTGGGGCCATCGCGCGCCGTTCGCGATGCAGCCCGCGTTCGAGCCCGATCCGGGCATCGCGCGCTTTCTGTGCGGCACGCAGCCGATCGTGTCGATGGCGATGGTCGAATGTGGGCTCGACGTATTCGCGCAAACCGACATGCACGCGATTCGCCGCAAGTCGCTCGCGCTGACCGATGCGTTCATCGCGCTCGTCGAATCGCGCTGCGCGGGCCAGCCGCTCAAGCTCGTCACGCCGCGCGCGCATCATCAGCGCGGCTCGCAGGCGAGCTTCGAGCATCCGCACGGCTACGAAGTGATGCAGGCGCTGATCACGCGCGGCGTGATCGGCGACTATCGCGAGCCGCACATCCTGCGCTTCGGCTTCACGCCGCTCTACACGCGCTTCGTCGACGTGTGGGACGCGGTCGAGGCGCTGCGCGACATTCTCGAAACCGAAGCCTGGCGCGCGCCGGAATTCGCGACGCGCGCCGCGGTGACCTGATCCGGCGCGCATCGCGCGATCCGCGCGACGCCCGACCGCTCGCACCGCCACGCACTTTCAACGGAGACAATTGTGAATTCAGGCCACATGCAGCCGCCCGGCGACGACAACGCGCCGCGCTGCCCTTTCGCCGGCGTCCATGCGCACGAAGCGCCGCACGTGCCCGTCGCCGAGGGCGACGACGCGCCCGGCGGCTGGCACCGTGCCCAGCTCGACTTCTCGCAGTCGATGAGCTACGGCGACTACCTGTCGCTCGACCCGATCCTCAACGCGCAGCATCCGCGCTCGCCCGATCACAACGAGATGCTGTTCATCATCCAGCATCAGACGAGCGAGCTGTGGATGAAGCTCGCGCTCTACGAGCTGCGCGCCGCGCTCGCGTCGATCCGCAGCGACGCGCTGCCGCCCGCGTTCAAGATGCTCGCGCGCGTGTCGCGCGTGCTCGAGCAGCTCGTGCAGGCGTGGAACGTGCTCGCGACGATGACGCCGTCCGAGTATTCGGCGATGCGCCCGTATCTCGGCGCGTCGTCGGGCTTCCAGTCGTATCAGTATCGCGAGCTCGAGTTCATGCTCGGCAACAAGAACGAGCAGATGCTGCGTCCGCACGCGCATCGGCCGGCGATCCACGCGCATCTCGAGGCGTCGATGAAGGCGCCGTCGCTGTACGACGAGGTGATTCGCCTGCTCGCGCGCCGCGGCTTTCCGATCGCGCCCGAACGCCTCGACGCGGACTGGACGCAGCCGACGCGCCACGATCCGACGGTCGAAGCCGCGTGGCTCGCCGTGTACCGCGAGCCGAACGCGCATTGGGAGCTGTACGAGATGGCCGAGGAGCTCGTCGATCTCGAAGACGCGTTCCGCCAGTGGCGCTTCCGCCACGTGACGACGGTCGAGCGGATCGTCGGCTTCAAGCAGGGCACGGGCGGCACGAGCGGCGCGCCGTATCTGCGCAAGATGCTCGACGTCGTGCTGTTCCCCGAGCTCTGGCACGTGCGCACGACGCTGTAACGCGCGCCGCCCGCACGCGCGGCCGCGCTTCAGGGCGTGGTGCGCGCGAGTTCGTCGCCGGCCGGCAGCCCGCCGCGACGCAGCCGTGGAATGTGCCGGCGCAGCGCGAGCAATGCGACGAGCACGACCGTCATCGCGGCGGCGAGCATCGTCAGATACGCGTTCGCGCCGCCCGCCGAGATCACGTACGCGCCCGCGAACGCGCTCAGGATCGCGCCGGTGCGGCCGAACGCGACGGCGCCCGCGGTGCCCGTCGCGCGCACGGGCGTCGGATAGATGAACGTGCAGAGCGCGTACATCGTCGATTGCACCGCGTTCACGAAGAAGCCGTGCGCGGCGAGGCCGACGATCAGCCAGCCGGTGTGGCTCGCCGCATCGACGCCGAGCAGCCACGCGGCGCTCGCCGCGCCGCCCACGCAGCACAGCGCGAGCGGCCAGCGCGAGCCGAAGCGTCCGATCGCGAGCGCGCAGCCGAGCGCGCCCAACACGCCGCCGAGGTTGTACGCGGTCAGCCCCGAGCCCGCGACCGACACGCTCAGCCCCTGCGACGTCAGCATCGTCGGCAGCCAGCTGAACGCGCTGTAGACGGCGAGCAGGCACATGCCGAACGCGCACCACAGCGCGATCGTGTCGCGCGCGTAGCCCACCGAGAACAGCGCGCGCACGCCGCGCCGCTGCGCTTCGTGCGTGCGTGCTTCGGCGAGATCGGTGAACGCGGTGCCGTCGGCGACGGGCCGGCCCATCCGCGCGAGCAGCGCGCCGAGCTCGCGCCAGCGCGCCGGATCGCGCGCGAGATAACGCGGCGATTCGGGCAGCGCGCGCACGAGCAGCAGCCCGAGCGCGAGCGGCAGCGCGCCGCCGATCCAGAAAAGGCCGCGCCAGCCGTACGCGGGCAGCACCTCGTGCGCGAACAGGCCGGCGAGCATCCCGCCCGCCGGCACGCAGACGATCGTCGCCGTCACCATCACCGTGCGGCGGCGCGCGGGCGTGTATTCGGCGGTCATCGTCGTCGCGGTCGGCAGCGCGCCGCCGATCCCGAGGCCCGCGACGAAGCGCAGCGCGGCGACCGCCGCGACGTTCGGCGCGAAGCCGATCGCGCAAGTCGCCGCGCCGAACACGAACACGCTGCCGATGATCGCCCAGCGCCGGCCGAAGCGATCCGCGAACAGTCCGGCGCACGCGCTGCCGACGCCCATTCCGAACAGGCCCGCCGCGACGGCGGGCGCGAACGCGGCGCGCGTGATCCCCCACTCCTTGATCAGCACCGGAATTGCAAAGCCGATCAGCTGGCTGTCAAAGCCGTCGAGCACGATCGCGAACGCGGCGAGCAGCACCGCGACGCGCTGCATCGCGGTGAACGGCCCATGGTCGAGCGTCGCGCCGATGTCGACCGAAAGCGGCGCGCGGCCTTGGCGGGCGCTCATGCGAGCCTCCGGCGCGCGGCGGCCGAGCCGACGATGCGGCGGCGCGCCGCGGCGATACACGGGGTCGGGGTGTGCTTCATGTCGTCTCCTGAATGTCCTCTGGATCGGCGCGTCGCGCGGCCCCGCCTCGCCCGGCTTTCTTCGAAACCGTTCGCGATGGCGCGGGCAAACCCTGCGGCGCAAGGGCTTCGTCGGCCCTGCGCGATCGTCGCTCGACGCCGGACGGCGATGTCCGCGCGATGAAACTTTGATCTAGCGCAAGGTCACGAATTTACGCATGGTAAAACTAATTTCGATTAGTTGAATTATTGGAAACCCCTAGCGCGGCTGGCATGCCGCCGCGGCGCGGCCGTCGAACGTCGAACGGCAAGCGCATCGCAGCGGCGCGCATCGATCCGCCAGACGAATGCGCGCGATGCAGGCTCGGGCGGACGACGCGTGCGGGAAGCGTCGCCTCGGCCGCGCGATCGATCGATGCCGCGGGCCGCGCGGCCCGCGCGGCCCGTCGTGACGCCGCAGGCACGCGCATTCCGCGCGTGCATCGCCGCATCGTCGTCACGCCCTCGCCATGTCACCGCCATGTCACCGCCGACGCGCGATCTCCGTTCCGTCTCCTCGCGTCCGCGCCGTCACGCCCGCTCCGTCGCCCGCCGCGTCATCCGATCCGCGCGTCGATCAGCCTGACGAGCCGCAGCAGCGTCTGCGCATGCGGCGTCGCGACGCCTAGCTCGCGCGCGGCCGCGACCACCGCGCCGTTGATCGATTCGATCTCGGTGCGCCGCCCCGCGAGCACGTCCTGCAGCATCGACGGCCGGTGCCCCGAATGTTCGCGGATCGCATGCAGCACGTTCTCGCGCATCCTGCGCTCGTCGACGCCGATGCCCTTCGCGCGAGCGACCGCCGCCACCTCCGCGACGATCGCGAGCGCGAGCGCCGGCCCGTCCTCGCGTGCGCCGAGCTCGTCGACCGTGCAGCGCGTGAGCGCGCACAGCGTGTTGAGCGCCGCGTTGAAGCCGACCTTCTCCCAGATCGTCGTCCACACGCCGGCATCGACCGCGCAGTTCAGTCCGGCGCGTTCGAGCGCGTCGGCGCACGCCTGCACGATCGGGCGCATCGCGCCGTCCGCGCTCATCAGCCGGGTCCAGCCGGCGCCATGCGAGCGCACGTGCGCGGGCCCGACGAGATCGGCCGGCCACGTCGTCACGCCGACGAGAATTCGGTCGAGCGGCACGCATTCGGCGAGCGCCTCGACGTTGCCGAGCCCGTTCTGCAGCGTCAGCAAGAACGTTTGCGGGCCGAGCAGCGCGCGCACGCCCGCGAGCGCCGCGCGCGTGTGCAGCGTCTTCGTGAACACGATCAGCAGCTCGGGCGGCGCGTCGGCGCCCGCCTGCACGTCGTCCGGCCGCAGCGCGGCGAGCCGCGCGACGCGCCGCTCGCCGCGATCGGTGTCGAGCCGCAGCCCGTCGCGCGCGATCGCGTCGACGTGCGCGGCATTCACGTCGACGAGCGTCACGTCGTGCCCGCCTTGCGCGAGCAGGCCGCCGAACAGCGAGCCCATCGCGCCCGCGCCGAGAATCGCGATCTTCATCGTCGTCATCGCTCAGAACGGATAGCGGCGCGGCGCCGTCTGCACGGTGATCCAGCGCAGATCGGTGAATTCGGCGATGCCCGCCTTGCCGCCGAAATGGCCGAAGCCGCTTTCCTTCACGCCGCCGAACGGCATCTGCGCTTCGTCGTGGACGGTCGGCCCGTTCACGTGGCAGATGCCCGATTCGATGCGCGCGGCGACGCGCATCGCGCGCGCGACGTCGCGGCTGAACACCGCCGACGACAGGCCGAACGCGTTGTCGTTCGCGCACGCGATCGCCGCTTCCTCGCCCGCCACGCGCACGATGCCCTTCACCGGGCCGAACGATTCGTCTTCATAGATCCGCATCGCCGGGCTCACGCGGTCGACGAGCGTCGCGGGCATCAGCGTGCTCGCCGCCTTGCCGCCGCAGAGCAGCACCGCGCCTTTCGCGAGCGCGTCGTCGATGAGCGCGTTGCAGCGCTCGACGGTGCGCATGTCGATGACCGAGCCGAGCACGACGGGCCCGTTGCGCGGGTCGCCCAACGGCAGCGACGCGGCCTTGTCGGCGAGCTTCGCGACGAACGCGTCGGCGATCCGCTCGTCGACGATGATCCGCTCGGTCGACATGCAGATCTGCCCGGAATTCGCGAACGCGCCGAACGCGGCCGCCGCGACGGCCGCGTCGAGATCGGCGTCGTCGAGCACGACGAACGGCGCCTTGCCGCCGAGCTCGAGCACGGCGGGTTTCAGATACTGCGCGCAGCGCTCGGCGATGATTCGGCCCACGCGCGTCGAGCCCGTGAAGTTCACGCGCCGCACGGCCGGGTGCGCGATCATCGCGTCGACGATCGCGCCGGCGTCGGCGGGCGCGTTCGTCACGAAGTTCACGACGCCGCGCGGCAGCCCCGCTTCCTGCAGCGCATCGACGATGAGCCCGTGCGTGGCCGGACACAGCTCCGAGCCCTTCAGCACGACGGTGTTGCCGCACGCGAGCGGCAGCGCGATCGCGCGCACGCCGAGGATCACGGGCGCGTTCCACGGCGCGATGCCGAGCACGACGCCCGCCGGCTGACGCATGCCCATCGCGAGCGAGCCCGGCACGTCGGATGGAATCAGCTCGCCGCCGATCTGCGTCGTGAGCGCGGCCGCTTCGATCAGGCCGTTCGCGGCGAGCTGCACGTTGAACTGCGCCCAGATCGCCGACGCGCCCGTCTCGGCCGCCATCGCGGCGACGAACGCGTCGCGCTTCGCTTCGAGCGCGGCGGCCGCCTTCAGGAGCAGCGCGCGGCGCTCGGTCGGGCCGAGCGCGGCCCACGGCGCGAATGCGGCCGACGCGGCGTCGACGGCCGCGCGCGCATCGTCGACGGTCGCGGCGCTCGCGCGCGTCGCGATTTCGCCGTCGAGCGGATTGCGGCGCTCGAACGTCGCGCCGCCCGTGGCCGAGCGGCGCTCGCCGCCGATCAGCATCGAGATGTCCTGCATGCGTGTGTTCTCCTTCTGAATGCGTTCGGATGCTTCGTGATGCTCGGGAATGCGGCCGCGCGACAAACCGCGCGCGTCACGCGATCTCGACGTCGACGACGACGGGCGCGGGCGACGCGAGCGCGCGTTCGAGCACGTCGCGCAGGCGCGCGGCGTCGCGCACGCGCACGCCGTCGCAGCCCATGCCCTGCGCGAGCGCCACGAAATCGAGATCGGGCAGCGCCGTGCCCTGCACCGGCTCGCCGTCGCGAAAGCCGAACACGGGCGCGAAATCCTGCAATGCCGCATAGCGCGCGTTGTTCAGGATCACGAACGTGACCGGCAGCTTCAGATGCGCGGCGCTCCAGAGCGCCTGGATCGAATAGAGGCTCGAGCCGTCGCCGATCAGCGCGATCACGCGCCGCCCCGGCGAGCCGAGCGCGACGCCGACCGCGGCCGGCATGCCGTAGCCGAGGCCGCCGCTGTCCATCGTGTAGAACGTGTCGCGGCGCGTGAACGGCAGATGCCGCTGCATCGCCGTGCGCGCGCTCGGCGCTTCCTCGACGACGACGTCGCAGGCGTCGCGCACGTCGGCGAGCGTTTGCAGCGCGAACGCGGCGGACATCCGCTCGCCCGGCACGCCCGGGCCGACGCGCTCGCGCGGCGCCAGCGGCGCGGGCATCGGCCGCGCGCGCGGCGCGGTACGCGCGAGCAGATCGCGCGCGGCGAGCCGCAGATTGCCGACGACCGCGTCGCCGACGGGCGTCCACGCGGCCACCGACGGATCGTCGACGAGCTGATGAAGCGTCGCGCCTTCGGGCACGTGCGGACCAAAGCCTTCGATGTGGTACGTGAACGCGGGCGCGCCGAACGCGAGAATGAAATCGTGGCCCGCGAGCCGCTCGACGATCCGCTCGCGAATCGGCGGCAGGAAGCCCGCGAAGAGCGAATGATCCTCGGGAAAGCTGCAGCGCCCCGACATCGGCGCGACGTACACGCGCGCGCGATGCCGCTCGGCGAGCCGCACCGCGTCGTCCCATGCACCCGCGCGCGCAACCGCCGCGCCGATCACGAACGCCGGGCGCTCGCTCGCGTCGAGCGCGTCGGCCAAGCGCGCGAGCGCGTCGGGCGCGGGCCGCACTTCGCTGCTCACCGCGCGCGCGGGCACGGGCTCGGCGGCGCGGTCCCAATCGTCGGCCGGAATCGACACGAACACGGGCCCGCGCGGCTCCTGCATCGCGACGTGATACGCGCGCGCGATCGCGGCGGGCACGTCCTCGGCGCGCGCAGGCTCGATGCTCCATTTGACGTACGGCTTCGGCAGCTCGGCCGCCTGCACGGATGCGAGAAACGGATCGAACGGCAGGATCGAGCGCGCCTGCTGGCCGGCCGTGACGACGAGCGGCGTCTTGTTCTTGTACGCGGTGAAGAGCACGCCCATCGCGTTGCCCACGCCCGCCGCCGAATGCAGATTGACGACGGCCGCGTTGCCGCTCGCCTGCGCGTAGCCGTCGGCCATCCCGACCGCGACCGCCTCGTGCAGGCCGAGCACGTATTCGAAATCGTCGGGAAAATTGCGGAACATCGGCAGCTCGGTGGAGCCGGGGTTGCCGAACACCTTGCGGATGCCGAACCGGCGCAGCAGATCGATTACGGCGTCGCGAACCGTGTACCGCGCGTGCGCCGGCGCGTCGGCGCGAAGATCGGGGGGCGTCATGCGGGCGTGTCTCCTCATCGTCGTCATCATCGGTTTCCACAGTATCGGCGGCACGCACATTCCTCGATACTGTATTTTCTGCAATAAGCCATTACGTGAGAGCATGACTTTCGACCTGCGCCAACTGCGCGCCTTCACGACGATCGCCGCGAGCGGCAGCCTCGGCCGCGCAGCCGACGCGCTGCACGTCACGCAGCCCGCGTTGAGCCGCATCCTGAAGCGGCTCGAGGACCAGATCGGCGCGCCGCTCTTCGAGCGTCACTCGAAGGGCGTGCAGCTCACCGCGATCGGCGAGGCGCTGCTGCCGCACGCGACGCTGCTGCAGCACGAGGCTCGGCACGCGCGCGAGGAAATCGACGCGCTGCGCGGGCTCGCGAAGGGCACGATCAAGGTGGGCGCGGTCGGCAGCATCGCGAGCCTCGTGCTGCCCGTGGCGATCGGGCGCGTGCTCGACCGCTGGCCGAACCTGCGCGTCGAGATCGTCGAGGGCGTGTGGGACCGGCTCGTCGACGCGCTCCTCAAGCACGAGATCGACGTCGCGTTGAGCACGCGCGTGCCGGATACCGACGACATCGTCGGTATCCCCGAATGCCGATGGGACGACGTGAGCCACGTCGTCGCCGCGCCCGACCATCCGCTGCGCGCCGCGCCCGCGCCGCTCACGCTCGCCGACACGCGCGCCGCGCGCTGGGCGATCCCGCCGCGCGGCACCGCGCCGTACGAGCAGATGCGCGCGGCGTTCGACGCGCAGGGGCTCGCGCCGCCCGACATCGCGGTCGAGACCCGTTCGGTGACCGCGCTCAAGAGCCTCGTCGCGCACGCGGGCTTCCTGAGCTGGATGGCCGAGCCGATGTACCGCGCGGAGCGCCGCGCGCGCACGATCGACACGCTCGCCGTCGAAGGCGTCGCCGCGACCCGCACGCTGACCGCGTTCCGCCGCCGCCACGGCATCCTGCCCGGCCCGGCCGCGAAGCTGCTCGAGCAGCTCGCGCTGCTGACCCGCCAGCCGTTCTGACACTGTCGCGCCGGCGCGTCGCCGCCGCGCGCGTCGAGCGCGTCGTGCGCGGATTGGCGCGCCGCAGCATCGAAACCCCGCTCGATCGCCTTGACTTTCGCCCATCTCGATACGATCATTCGCTCACATTAAGAGCAAATGATCTATATGCGATTCGGCGGGCGCCAGCCGGCCGTCAGGAGACACGGGATGAGCAGTCCGTCCAACGCCGCGCCGGCGATCTTGCATATCGGCGTCGGCTCGTTTCACCGCGCGCATCAGGCGTGGTATCTGCATCGCGTCAACGAAGCGTCGCCGGCGCACGAACGGTGGCCGCTCGTCGTCGGCGACATCCGCGACGACATGCGCGCGACCCGCGAGGCGCTCGCCGCGCAACACGGCGTCTACACGCTCGAAACGGTCACGCCGCAGGGCGAGCGCGCGTACGAGACGATCCGCTCGATCGCGCGCGTGCTGCCGTGGTCGATCGATCTCGCGGCGCTCGTCGACGCGGGCGCCGATCCGGCCTGCAGGATCGTGTCGTTCACGGTGACGGAAGGCGGCTACTACCTCGACGAGCACGACCGGCTCGACGCGTCGAACCCCGATCTCGCGGCCGACCTGCAAGGCGCGCGGCTCACGATCTACGGCGCGCTCGCGGCGCTCCTCGCCGAGCGCGTCGCGCGCGGCGCGGGCCCCGTCACGCTGCTGAGCTGCGACAACCTGCGCAGCAACGGCGCGCGCTTTGCCGCGGGCATGCGCGAATTCCTGTCGCGGCGCGGGCTCGCCGATCTGCTCGCGTGGTTCGACGCGAACGCCGCGTGCCCGAGCTCGATGGTCGACCGCATCACGCCGCGCCCGACGCCCGACGTGCGCGAGCGCGTGCTCGCGGCCACGGGCGTCGACGACGCGTGCCCGGTGATGGGCGAGGCGTTCATCCAGTGGGTGATCGAAGACCGCTTCGCGGCCGGCCGCCCGGCGTGGGAGAAAGCGGGCGCGGAGCTCGTCGGCGACGTCCATCCGTACGAGGAAGCGAAGATTCGCATCCTGAACGCGACGCACAGCTGCATCGCGTGGGCGGGCACGCTCGCGGGCTACGCCTACATCCACGAAGGCACGCACGACGCCGGCATCCGCCGCTTCGCGCACGCGTACGTGACCAACGACGTGATCCCGCGCCTCGCGCCGAGCCCGCTCGATCTCGCGCGCTACCGCGACGTCGTGCTCGAACGCTTCGGCAATCCGCACGTGCGCGACACGAACCAGCGCGTCGCCGCCGACGGCTTCTCGAAGATCCCCGGCTTCATCGCGCCGACGCTCGCCGAATCGATCGCGCGCGGCGTCGAGCCGGTGTCGACCGCGGTGCTGCCCGCCCTCTTCCTGCGCTTTCTGCAGCGCTGGGCGCAAGGCGCGCTGCCGTTCGCGTATCAGGACGGCGTGATGGACGCCGAGGTCGCGCGCGCGATCGCGGGCGCGGAGGACCCCGTCGCCGCGCTCGCCGCGCAACGCGCGCTGTGGGGAACGCTCGCCGGCGCGCCCGCGCTCGAGCGCGCGCTGCGCGCGGGCCTCGCGCGCGTCGACGCGTGGCTCGCGAGCCGCTGATCGGCCGCGCGCGTCACTCGGGTCAAATCGCCATTGGCACGGCGGCGAGCGCGCGGCTAAAGTAGCGGCTTCCTGTCGACGCACCGTTTTCGCCCATGTATCTCGGTATCGATCTCGGCACTTCCGAAGTGAAGGTGCTGCTGCTTTCGCCCGACGGCGTCGTCATCGGCACCGCGGGCACGCCGTTTACCGTCGAGCGCGCGCATCCGCGCTGGGCCGAGCAGCATCCGGACGACTGGTGGACGGGCACGCTCGCCGCGCTCGCCGCATTGCGCGCGCAGCATCCGCGCGCGTTCGCCGACGTGCGCGGGATCGGCCTGTCCGGCCAGATGCACGGCGCGGTGCTGCTCGATCGCGACGACCGCGTGCTGCGCCCCGCGATCCTGTGGAACGACATGCGCAGCGCAGACGAATGCGCGCAGCTCGACGCGCGCGCGCCCGATCTTCACGCGATCGCCGGCAACCTCGCGATGCCGGGCTTCACCGCGCCGAAGCTGCTGTGGGTCGCGCGGCACGAGCCCGACGTATTCCGCGAGATCGCGTGCGTGCTGATGCCGAAGGATTATCTGCGCCTGAAGCTCACGGGCGCGAAGGTGTCCGACCCGTCCGACGCGGCGGGCACGCTGTGGCTCGACGCCGCCAAGCGCGACTGGTCCGACGCGCTCCTCGCCGCGGGCGGCATGACGCGCGCGCAGATGCCGAGGATCGTCGAAGGCAACGCGCCGTCCGGCACGCTGCGCGCGGACGTCGCGCGCGAGCTCGGGCTCGCCGCAACGGTCGTCGTCGCGGGCGGCGGCGGCGACAACGCGACGAGCGCGCTCGGCATCGGCGCGACTCAGCCGGGCGACGGCTTCGTGTCGCTCGGCACGTCGGGCGTGCTGAGCGTCGTCGGCGACCGCTTCCGGCCGAACCCCGCCTCGGCCGTCCACGCGTTCTGCCACGCGATTCCGGACCGCTGGCAGCAGATGAGCGTCGTGCTGTCGGCGGCGAGCTGCCTGCGCTGGGTCTGCAAGCTCACGTCGACCGACGAGCCGGCGCTCCTCGCCGAAATCGCCGCGCTCGCGCCCGCCGCGTGCGAGAACGCGCCGATCTTCCTGCCCTATCTGTCCGGCGAGCGCACGCCGCACAACGATCCGTACGCGCAAGGCGTGTTCTTCGGGATGACGCACGGCACCGATCGCGCGCTGCTCGGCCATGCCGTGCTCGAAGGCGTGACGCTCGCGCTCGCCGACGGCTTCGACGCGCTGATCGCGGGCGGCACGCAGACCGACGCGCTGTCGCTGATCGGCGGCGGCGCGAGAAGCGCGTACTGGGCGCAGCTGATCGCCGACGCGCTCGGCGTGCGCACGCGCCGGCACGGCGGCGGCGAGACGGGCGCGGCGCTCGGCGCGGCGCGGCTCGGCTGGCTCGCGGTCGGCGGCGACGCGCGCGACGTGCTGACGAAGCCGCCGCTGCGCGACGAGTTCGCGCCGCACCCGGCCCGCCACGCGGCGCTGCGCGAGCGGCTCGACGCGTTCCGCGCGCTGTATCGCCACGTGCGGCCGCTGTTCGAGCCGTCGCGCGAGCGGCTCGCTTGAGCGCGGTGCGCTAAAGTGCGAATTTTCCCGGCGCCCGACAGCCCGCCTCGCGCCCGTCGCGCGCGCCCGACCTGAGATTGCCCTACCGTGTCCAAGTCCTCCGAAAAACTCGATCTCGCGACGCGCGCCGCCTGGCTCTACTACGTCGCGGGCGACACGCAGAACGAAATCGCCGAGAAGCTGCAGGTGTCGCGCCCCGTCGCGCAGCGCCTCGTCGCGTTCGCGGTCGAGAAAAACCTGATTCGCGTGCGCGTCGACCACCGCGTCGCCGATTGCCTCGATCTCGCCGCGCAGCTGTCGAAGCGCTACGGCCTCGCGATGTGCGAAGTCGTGCCGATCGACGGCGACGCGCCCGACGCGATCGACCGCAAGCTCGCCGTCGCGGGCGCGCAGGTGATGGAGCGCTATCTGAACGAAGACAGGCCGATGGTGATCGCGGTGAGCAGCGGCCGCACGCTGAAGGCCGCGGTCGCGCAGATCGCGCAGCTCGAGCGGCCGCAGCACCGGCTCGTGTCGATGGTGGGCGCGATCGCGCAGGACGGCTCGTCGAACCCGTACGACGTCGCGCAGCACATCTCCGAGAAGACGGGCGGCAAGCACTTCCTGTTGCCCGCGCCGCTCTTCGCCGACAGCGAGGCCGAGCGCGCGCAGTGGTGCAATCACCGGCTGTACCGGATCGTCGAGAAGCTCTCGGCGGAGGCGGACGTCGCGTTCGTCGGCGTCGGCAACATCGGCGCGCACTGCCCGCTGTACGAGGACGGCTTCATCACCGAGCAAGAGCTCAACGAGATGGTCGAGCTCGGCGCGGTGGCCGAGATGCTCGGCCTGCCGATCGACGCGCAGGGCCGGCCGATCGTCGCGTCGACGAGCACGCGCGTGACGAGCGTTGCGCTCGACGCGCCGCCGAAGCGGCCGACGATCGGCTTCGCGGGCGGGCCGCGCAAGCGCGCCGCGGTGCTCGCCGCGCTGCGCGGCGGCTGGCTGTCGGGGCTCGTGACCGACGAGACTTGCGCGCGGGCCGCGCTCGCGGAATAACCGCGCCGGCCGGGCTCGCGCCGCGCGCGCATTCCGCCCGTCACGACGCGCGGGCCGCCGGAAAACCGTGCCGGCGCGCGCGCCACGCGCCGACCCACGCGGGCACGAGTAGCGCGACGAGCGCCCACGGCATCGCGCGGGCGCCGAACCGCTCGAGCAGCACGCCGCCCGCGACGCCTCCGCCCGCGATCGCGAGATTCCAGACCGTGACGATCATCGATTGGGCGACGTCGGCCGCGTCGCCCGCCGCGTTCGCCGACGCGGTCTGGAAGATCGTCGCCGCGCCGCCGAACGTGAGCCCCCACGCGGCGACGCCCGCATAGACGACGGCGGGCGATTCGCTCGCCGCGCCGAGCAGCGCCGACGCGAGCGCGAACAGCGCGATGCTCGCGAGCGCAAGCCGCCGCAGCCCGTTGCCGATCCACACGCCGGTCAGGCCGATTCCGACGAACGACGCCGCGCCGAACACGAACAACGCCGCATCGATCCGCGCGCCCATCCGCGCGCTCGCGAGAAACGGCGCGATGTACGTGTAGAGAATGTTGTGCGCGAGCACATACGCGAACATCACCGACAACACGGGCAGCACGCCCGGCACCGCCAGCACGCGGCCGACCGGCAGCCGCCCGCCCGACGGCTGCCCCGGCGCATCGGGCAGGCTCGCGCACACCCACGCGATCAGCGCGAGCGTGAGCGCCGTCACGCCGGCGAACGTCGCGCGCCAGCCGAGCGCCGCGCCGAGCGTCGTGCCGAGCGGAATCCCGATCGACATCGCAACGGGCGCGCCGAGCATCGCGATCGCGATCGCGCGGCCGCGCAGCCGCTCGTCCACCATCCGGCTCGCGTAGCCCGCGAGCAGCGCCCACAGGAGCCCCGCCGCGACGCCGGCGACAAAGCGCGCGACGAGCACGAACGCGTAATGCGGCGACGCCGCCGTCGCCGTGTTCGCGACGACGAAGCCCGCGAGCGCGATGAGCAGGAGCGGCCGCCTGCGCATGCCGCGTGTGATCGCGACGAGCGGAATCGCCGCGACGATCGAGCCGATCGCGTAGACGGTGACGAGCTGGCCGACGAGCGCCTCCGACACGCGCAGGTCGCGGCCCATCAGCGGCAGCAGCCCGGCGGGCAGCGCCTCGGTCACGATCGTGATGAAGCCCGCCGTCGCGAGCGCGAGCAGGCCGGCGAGCGGCAGGCGCGCCGCCGCGCGCGACGGCCGCGCGAACGCGACGGATTGCGTCGTGCAGTCGCTCATGCCGCACGCTCCCGCGCGGCGCAAACCACGCCGTACACCGCGTCGCGCACATCGGCGACGAAGCGTCCCGACATGCCCTCGTAGGCGGTATTGGTGAGCGCCACGACGCTCAAGCCGGCCGCGCGGTCGACGAACCACGCGTGACCATACGCGCCGCCCCAGCGCCACGTGCCGGCGGATTCCGGCGATTGCGCGGCGACCGGGTCGCGCAGCACCGAAAATCCGAGCCCGAAGCCGAAGCCGGGCGCCGTCGGCAGATCGGCCGCGCCCGGCTGGATGCGCGCCATGTCGTCGATCCGCGCGGCGGGCAGCCAGCCGTCGCCGCCGGTGCGCAACGCCTCGAGCAGCGCGAGGACATCGGACGCCGTGCCGACCATCCCGCCGCCGCCCGATGCGAACGCATGCGGATCGAGCGCGCGGGCGGGCGCGAAGCGGATGCCGACGGTGTCGGGAAACGGCGGCGCGATTTCGAGCGACGCCATGCGCCGGGGCTCGCCGGGCGTAGCGACGCCCGACGCAGCGACGCCCGACGCGTCGACATACGGCGTTGCAAGCCGCGCCGCGTCGTGCGCGTAAAAGCGCGTGTCGACCATGCCGAGCGGGGTCGTCACGAGCGCCGCCACCGCGTCCTCGAGCGGCATGTCGCACGCGGCTTCGACGAGCGCGCCGAGCACGTCGGTCGCGACCGAATACGCCCATGACGCGCCCGGCTCGAACTGCAGCGGCACGCTCGCGATGCGGCGCAGATTCTCGGCGAGCGAAATGCCGGCGAGATCCATGCCGTCCGACACGCCGGCGCGCGCATACGGGCCGTGCGCGTGCGCTTCGAGAAAACGGTAGCCGAGGCCCGCCGTATGCGACAGCAGATGTCGCGCCGTGATGCGCGCCGGGCGCCCGTCCGCCAGCGGCGGCGTGAACCCGGGCAGCCAGCGCGTGACGCTCGCGTCGAGATCGAGCTTGCCCGCCGCGACGGCGCGCATCGCCGCCGCCGACACGATCGGCTTCGAAACCGACGCGAGCCGGAACAGCGCGTCTTCGCGCATCGGCGCGCCGGCCTCGCGATCGGCCAATCCCGCCGCGCGCCGATACGCGAGCTCGCCGCGCCGCGCGACGAGCACGACGGCGCCGACGACGCGCCGCTCGGTCAGTGCGGCGTCGATGGCCGCGTCGAGCCGCCCGCCGAGCCCGGACAACGATGAAAGGGACATGGCGCTTCCTCATGCAGTGGATGAAGCGCTCATGGTAGGCAGCCGGCGAATGAAGAAAAACTAGGATAGAGTTCCTGACACTGCGGACATCGATGTCCGCAATCGGGAGCGATCGAATGGAGAGTCTGAGCGGGTTCGTCGTGTTCGTGCAGGTCGCGGAGACTCGCAGCTTCGTCGCGGCGGCCCGCGCGCTGGGCGTATCCGCATCGGCCGTCGGCAAGCGGATCGCGCGGCTCGAAGCGCGGCTGAACGTGCGGCTCTTTCATCGCAGCACGCGCAGCATCGCGCTGACGGCCGAGGGCGCGCGCTTTCTCGAGCGGTGCCGGCGCGTGCTCGCGGAAATCGAGCAAGCCGAGCAGGAGCTGTCGCGCAGCGCGCACGCGCCGAGCGGCCGGCTGCGCGTGAGCCTGCCCGCGATCAGCGCGCCCGTGCTGCCCGTGCTCGCCGACTTCATGGCGGCCTACCCGGACATCCTGCTCGACCTCGATTTCACCGATCGGCTCGTCGACGTGATCGACGAAGGCTTCGACGCGGTCGTGCGCGGCGGCGAGCCGCGCGATTCGCGGCTGTCGTCGCGGCTGCTCGGCACGTACAAGCAGGTCATCGTCGGCTCGCCCGATTATTTCGCGCGTCACGGCGCGCCGGACACGCCCGCCGATCTCGCGCGCCACGCATGCCTCCACTATCGCTTTCCGAGCAGCGGCAAGCTGGAGCGCTGGCCGCTGCGGCCCGCGCCCGGCGACGCCGACGTCGAGCTGCCGACGTCGATGATCTGCAACAACGTCGAGACGCGCGTGTGCTTCGCGTTGCGCGGGCGCGGCATTGCATGCGTGCCGGAATTCGCCGTGCGCGACGAGCTCGCGAGCGGCCGGCTGCGCACGGCGCTCGACGCATACGTCGAGCGCTCGCAGTCGTTCTACGTGCTATGGCCGTCGGGGCGGCACGCTTCGCCGAAGCTGCGCGCGTTCGTCGATTTCATCGCCGGGCGCATGTTCGCGTAGGCCAGGCGCGCGCGTTGTCCGCACGTCGTCGATCGGCCCGCACGGGACGAGCAACGGATTTCCCGCGGCGCGGCCGGCCGCCGGCCGCGAGCGAATGGAGACGCGCCGGCCGCGCGCGATCGGATGGCTCGCGCCCGTGCTCGTGCTCGTGCTCGTGCTCGTGCTCGTACTCGGCGCGGCCGATGCCGATGCCGATGCCGATGCGGATGCGGATGCGGATGCGGATGCCGATGCTAGCGCTGGTGCCGATGCCGGGCCAATGCCGGTGCCGATACCGCCCGCACGTCGACACATATCCACGGATTTCCCCGAACCGGCCGCGCGAAGCCGCGCGCGCCGCCGCCCCGGTCGCATTTCGACACATGGATGTCCGATTTTGTCGGGCGATTCGTTTTATGGGCAACGATGCTGAGCGGCACCCGCCTGTTCCGGCGGCTCAGCGGGCGGCCGCGCAATCCGCCCGGCTTCGGCGTGCGAATCCCCTTCGGAGAACTCGATGAAAACAGGACGTCGACACTTCGTGCGCTCGGTCGCGAGCGCCTCGGCCGCGCTCGCGGCCGCCGCATGGTCCCCCGCGCGCGCCGCATCCGACGCGCCCGCGGCCCCGCTCTCGCTCACACCGGGCCGCTGGTCGCCGAACAACGTCGCGCGGCTGCGCGCGGTGCTCGCCGAGCACGGCTCGACGGGCGCGCGCTACCGCGCCGACCGCCGCCCGTACGCGGTGTTCGACTGGGACAACACGAGCATCATGAACGACTGCGAAGAGGCGTTGCTGATGCACCAGATCGACGGGCTGCATTACCGGCTCACGCCCGAGCAGTTCTCCGCGATCCTGCGCCAGGGCGTGCCCGACGGCCCGTTCAATGCGAAGCTCGGCTACACGACGGTCGACGGCAAGCCGGTGCGCATGGAGGACATCGCCGCCGACGTCGACGCCGACTATCGCTGGCTGCACGCGAACTACCGGGGCCTAGCCGGCGACAAGCCGCTCGACGAGATCCACCGCAGCGAGCAGTTCAAGGATTTCCGCGCGAAGCTGTACTTCATGTACGACGCGATCTGCGACACGTATCCCGTCGAGATCGGCTACAAGTGGATCATGTACTGGTACGCGGGCATGACGCGCGACGAACTGCAGACGATGGCGTTCGACAGCAACGTCGCGAATCTCGGCGACGCGCTGCGCAAGGTCACGTACGAGAGCTCGCGCGTGCTGCCGGGCCGAGCGGGCGTCATCGCCGCGACGCACTTCCACGGCATCCGCATCCACGAGGAAATTCGCGCGGTGATGGACACGCTGCGCTCGAACGGCATCGACGTGTACGTCAGCACCGCGTCGCTCGACGACGTCGTGCGCGTGTTCGCGGGCCACCCGGCGTTCGGCTACGGCGTGCCCGCCGAGAACGTGATCGGCATGCGGCTCGTGACGGCCGACGGCAAGTACGTGAACGAATACCTGCCGGACTGGCATTTCAACTACGGGCCGGGCAAGACGGTCGGCATTCGCCGCGAACTGCAGGCGAAGAAGGGCTACGGGCCGCTTCTCGTGTTCGGCGACAGCGACGGCGACGCATGGATGCTGCGCGACTTCGACGATACCGCCGTCGGCGTGATCGTCAACCGGATGAAGAAAGGCGAGATCGGCCTCGACAGCCGCAAGGCGGCCGAGCAGATCGGCGCGAAGAACGCGCGGCTCGTGCTGCAAGGGCGCGACGAGAACACCGGGCTGATGGTCGCCGACGAGCGCTCGATCAAGTACGGCAAACGCGATCCCAAGCTGCTCGCGTGATCGCGACGGCGCGCGGGCGGCGTCGCGTCGCGCGCATCGCGCACGCGGCCTGGCTCGCTCGCGTGCGCCGCCGCCGGCGTGAAAGGCGGCGCCGAGCCCGACGCATCGCATCGCATCGCATCGCATCACGTCACGTCACGTCACGAACCAGCATGTGCGCCTTCGCCGTCGCGTCAAGCCGCCAGCGCGCGCTTCGGCTTGCGCTCGAGCGCGCGCCCGTCTGCGTCGAACAGATGGCAATGCTCGGGCTGTGCGCCGACGCGCAGCATCTCGCCCGCGCGATGCGTGTCGAGCGGCGGAATGCGCGCGATCAACCCGTCCGGCGCAACCGCCGACTCCGCGTACAGATACGCGGCGTCGCCGAGCGATTCGACGGCCATCGTCCGAGCGACGATGCCGTCGCCGCCCGCGACGCCGACCTGCAGATGCTCGGGCCGAATGCCGACCGTCACGCGCTCGCCAGCGCGCAGCCTCGCCGCATCGACGCCGACGCGCTGCGTCTCGCCCGTCGCGAAGCGCACGAGCGCGCCGTCGGCCGATGCCGATTCGATCGCGCCCGCGAGAAAGTTCATCTTCGGCGAGCCGATGAAGCCGGCGACGAACTGGTTCGCCGGCGCGTGATACAGCGCGTTCGGCGTGCCGACCTGCTGCACGCTGCCCGCCGACAGCACGACGATCTTGTCGGCGAGCGTCATCGCCTCGACCTGATCGTGCGTCACGTAGATCATCGTCGTCTTCAGCTCGTCGTGCAGCCGCGCGAACTCGAGCCGCATCTTCACGCGCAGCGCCGCGTCGAGGTTCGACAGCGGCTCGTCGAACAGGAACACCTTCGGCTTTCTCGTGATCGCGCGGCCGATCGCGACGCGCTGCCGCTGCCCGCCCGAGAGCTGCTTGGGCTTCCTGTCGAGCAGATGATCGATGTGCAGGATCTTCGCGGCCTGCTTCACCGCGTCGTCGATCTCCTGCTTCTTCGCGCCCGCGAGCTTCAGGCCGAACGCCATGTTGTCGTAGAGCGTCATGTGCGGATAGAGCGCATACGACTGGAACACCATCGCGATGCCGCGCTTCGCGCTCGGCGCGTCGTTGACCTTCGCGCCGTCGATCAGCAGATCGCCGCTCGTGATGTCCTCGAGCCCGGCGATCATCCGCATCAGCGTGGATTTTCCGCAGCCGCTCGGCCCGACGAACACGACGAACTCGCCGTCCGCGATGTCGAGGTTCACGTTGCGCAGCACTTCGTTGTCGTCGTAGCGCTTGCCGATGTTGCGCAGGAGCACGCTTGCCATGATTTGTCTCCGTTCAGTTGTGCGGCCGCGCGGCGCGCCATGCGCGCGCGGCACGATCGTTCAATGCGGCTCGACCGCGCCCGTCTCGACCCACTGCGCGACGAGTCCGGGCAGCTCGCGCATGTCGTCGAACACGCGCCGCGCGCCGATGCCGCGCAGCGCGCACACATGCGACGGCGACGCGTGGCCGCCGCCGACGAAGCCGAGCACCGTCATGCCGGCCGCCGATGCGGCCGTCACGCCCGTCGCGCTGTCCTCGACGACGAGGCATCGCGACGGCGCGACGCCGAGCGTGTGCGCGGCGGCCAGATAAACGTCGGGCGCGGGCTTCGGCCGCGCGACGCCGTCCGCGCAGAAGATTCGTTCGCCGAAGAAACGCTTGAGGCCCGTGCGTCGCAGCGCGGCGTCGACGTAATGCCGGCGGCTGTTGCTCGCGCACGCGATCGTCAGATCGATTCGCGCGAGCGCCGCGTCGATGCCGTCGACGACGGGCGCCTCGACGGCCGCCGCCTCGACGCTGCGCCGAATCGCTTCGACATCCGAATCGGCGAGCGCGCGGCCCGCGCGCGCGCTCGCGCTGTCGAGCACGCGCTCCGTGCGCAGGCCGAGGAGCGGCATCACGATCGGCCGCACCGCGACGCCCGGCCAGCGCGCCTCGAGCTCGCGCACGAGCACGTCGGCCGCGATCGCCTCGCTGTCGATCAGCACGCCGTCGCAATCGCAGACGAGCGCGCGCGCGCCGCTCGCATGCGCCGTCATTTGACCGCCCCGAACGTGAGGCCGCGCACGAGCTGCTTCTGCGACAGCCAGCCGACGACGAGAATCGGCGCGACGGCGAGCAGCGACGCCGCCGACAGCTTCGCCCAGAAGAGCCCTTCGGGGCTCGAGTACGACGCGATGAACACCGTGAGCGGCGCGGCGTTCGAGCTCGACAGGTTGATGCTCCAGAATGCTTCGTTCCACGACAGGATCACGAGCAGCAGCGCGGTCGACGCGAGGCCGGGCAGCGCCATCGGCATCAGCAGATAGACGATTTCCTGCCACGTCGACGCGCCGTCGATGCGCCCCGCCTCGAGGATGTACTTCGGGATCTCGTTGAAATACGTGAACGTCATCCACACCGCGATCGGCAGATTGATCAGCGTGTAGACGATCACGAGCCCGGACACGGTGTCGAGCAGGCCCGCGTTCTTCCACATCAGATAGATCGGCACGAGCACGCCGACGGACGGCATCATCTTCGTCGACAGCATCCACAGCAGCACTTTCTGCGTGCGCTTGGCCGGAAAGAACGCCATCGCGTACGCGGCGGGCACGGCGAGCAGCAGGCAGATCACCGTGACGCCCGCCGAGATCAGCACCGAGTTCCACGCGAACGCGAAATAGTTGCTGCGCGCGAATACCTCGCGGAAGCTGTCGAGCGTCGGCACGAAGAAGAGCGCGGACGAATACGCCTGCTGCTCGGTCTTGAACGCGGTGATCGCCATCCAGAAGATCGGAAAGAACAGCGCGAGCGCGACGAGCCATGCGAGCACGCCCGGCAGCGCGCGCTTCGCGGCGCCGAGCGCGGCGGGCAGCCCGCCGCCCGCGCCGCGCGACGCGCCGTGTGTGGTCGATGCGGTCAGATCGCTCATGCTTCGTACTCCCCTTTCAGATTCCGCGCGAGCATTCTCACGAGGAAGAACGACACGACGTTCGCGAGCACGACGGCGAGAATGCCGCCCGCCGACGCGAGCCCGACGTCGAACTGCTGCAGGCCGAGCGCGTAGATCAGGTACGACAGGTTCGTCGTCGCGTCGCCCGGGCCGCCGCCCGTCGTCGTGTAGATTTCCGCGAAGATCGACAGCAGGAAGATCGTCTCCATCATCACGACGACCGCGATCGCGCGCTTCAGGTGCGGCAGCGTGATGTAGAAGAACATCGCGATCGGGCCCGCGCCGTCGATCCGCGCGGCCTCCTTCTGCTCCTGGTCGAGCGACTGGATCGCGGTGAACAGAATCAGGAACGCGAACGGCAGCCACTGCCACGCGACGATCATCACGATCGACGCGAGCGGATACTGCGCGAACCAGTCGATCGGCTGCATGCCGAGCGCGCGCATCGCGCGCGCGACGAGCCCGTACACCGGATGCAGGATCATGTTCTTCCAGATGAGCGCCGACACCGTCGGCATCACGAAGAACGGCGCGATCGCGAACAGGCGCGCGACGCCCTGCCCGTAAAACTTGCGATCGAACAGCACCGCCATCAGCACGCCGCCCGCGACCGTGATCGCGAGCACGGAGCCGATCAGCGCGAGCGTGTGCCAGATCGCCGGCAAGAACGACGGATCGGTTGCGAGGAAGCGGTAGTTGTCGAGGCCGGCGAAACCCTTGACGTCGGGATTCAGCAGGTTGTAGCGCGTGAGCGAGAACCAGATCGTCATCGCGAGCGGAATCGCCATCCACAGGAACAGCACGGCGACGGACGGCGTCACGAGCCAGCGCGCCGGCTTGCCGCGCGCGCGCTCGTCGGCGGCGGGCCCCGCATCGCCGAGCGGCGCCGAGTGAGCGAGAGGAAGACGTAAGTGACGCATGATCGGAACCACCTCTTTCGATGCGCGGGCGAGCGCACCGCCGCGCGCCCGCGTTGCTGCGATGCCGTGCGCGCCGCGCCCGCGAGGAGCGCCACGCCGCGCGCGCGGCGCTTCACTTCCGGTAGCCGGCCTGGCGCACCGCGCGATCCGCCGCGGCTTGTCCCGCCGCGAGCGCCTGGTCGACGCTCATCTGCCCCGCCACCGCGCCCGCGATCGCCTGGCCGACGACGGTGCCGAACGACTGGAATTCAGGAATCCCGACATACTGCACGCCCGTGTACGGCACCTTCTTCAGCGACGGATCGTTCGGATCGGCGGTCTGGATCGCCTTCAGCACGAAGTCGGAGAACGGCGCGGCGGCCTTGTACTCGGCGCGCTGATACGTCGACTGGCGCGTGCCGGGCGGCACCGACGCCCAGCCCTCGTCCTTGCCGGCCATCTCGACGTATTGCTTCGACGTCGCCCACGCGATGAACTTCTTCGCCGCGTCCTGCTGCTTCGATGTCTTCGGGATCGCGAGCGCCCACGCCCACAGCCAGTGCGAGCCCTTCGGCGTGACGGCCACGGGCGCCGCCGCGAAGCCGATCTTGTCCGCCACCTGCGATTGCTGCCTGTTGTACAGCATGCCCGCCGCGACCGTCGCGTCGATCCACATCGCGCACTTGCCCGACGCGGTGAGCGTCAGGTTCTCGTTGAAGCCGTTCGAGCTCGCGCCGGGCGGCCCGTTCTTCTTCAGCAGATTCACGTAGAAGTTGATCGCCTTCTTCCACTCGGGCGACGTGAGCTGCGCGTTCCAGTTCTCGTCGAACCAGCGGCCGCCGAACGTGTTGACGACCGTCGACACGTACGCCATGTTCTCGCCCCAGCCCGCCTTGCCGCGCAGGCAGATTCCGTACGTGCCGCTCGCGCGGTCGGTGAGCTTGTCGGCGAATTCGGCGATCTGGTCGTAGGTCGGCTGCTCGGGCATCTTCAGGCCCTTCGCCGCGAACAGGTCCTTGCGGTAGAACGTCATCGAGCTCTCGACGTAGAACGGCAACGCATACAGTTGGCCGTTGTACGACAGCGAGTCGCGCGCCGTCTTGATCACGTCGTTCAGATCGTAATCGGCGGAGAGGTTCGTCATCGGCGTGAGCCAGCCGCGCTTGCCCCACTGCGGCGCTTCGTACGTGCCGATCGCCATCACGTCGAACTGGCCGCTGCCCGTCGTGATGTCCGTCGTCGCGCGCTGGCGCAGCACGTTCTCCTCGAGGATCACCCAGTTGAGCCGGATGTCCGGGTTCGCCTTCTCGAACGCGGACGAGAGCTTCTTCAGCTCGATCATGTCCGGGTTATTGAGCGTCGCGATCGTCAGCGTCGCCGCGTGCGCGGCGAGCGCCGACGACGCGAGCGCGGCGCCGGCGGCAACGCGGGCGGCGGCGGCGATGAACGGCTTTCGTTGCATGGCATGTCTCCTGTTTTGATTTCGTGTTGCCGCCTGTCGGGCAGGCTGCTTCAAGCGCCTTGCTGCAATGCGCACGCGCGCGCGTAGCGCGAGATCACGTCCCGGATGCGATGGCGCACCCATGCGACCGGCTCGCGCGCGAGCTCGCCGCGCCGGCATGCCGCGTACGCGTCGGGCAGCCATTGCGCGACGAGCGTCTCGGGCGGCGCGCGGCGCGCGAGGTTGTCGAGCAGGCGATCAAGCGCCGCCGCGACGGCGGGCTGCAGCCAGTAATAGCGAATCCGGTCACTGTAGCTGAACTGGCGCGCGAGCCGCTGCGCGAGCGCGTCGCCGCGGTAGTAAGGCGCCCAGTATTCGGGGCGCTCGCGCATCGCCGCGTCGATCACGTCGCGCAGCTGCGAGCGCTCTGACGCGTCGTCGAAGAGCGCATCCTCGATGTAAGTGAGCGCGAACAACGCCTCGCGCAGCGCGAAGGTCAGCGCCGGGCCAACCTTCAGGATCGCGAAGTGATCGCGCACGAGCGCGGCGAGCGCGCCTTCCGTCTGATAGTCGGTCGAATGCGCCTCGAACACGAGGCCCGGCGCGCGCAGCACGCTCGCGCCGAGCTCGGCCGCGCGCACCGGATCGTAGTCGAGCACGCGGCGATCGTCGAAGTCGACGCCCGGCTGCGCGACGATCGCGATCACGCGCGACCACGCGTCCAGCAAGCCATGTCGCGCGAACGCGTCGCGGTGCGCGGCGAGCGTGGCGCTCACGCTCGCCGCGCGCGTGACGTCGATCCGCGCGAACGCGCCGTCGTCGGCCGCCGCGCCGCCGCGCGCATGGCGCGCAGGCGGATTTGCTTCGTCATCCGGATCGTTTGCCGTTTCCGTCTGCGCCGCGCTCACCTCGCCCCCCGGCGTCGGCACTTCGGTACCGACCACGTAGACGGGCGACACGCCGGCGCCGGCCGCCGCTTCTTCGGCGGCCGCGCACAGTTGCGCGGCGCGCTCGGCGATCGTCGCGTCGGGCAGCGGCGCGGCGTCGTCCGCGCACGCCATGCTCGCGTCGAGATGAATCTTCGTGAAGCCGGCGGCCACATACGCGGCGACCATCGCCCGCGCCTCGCGCATCGCGTCGCGCGCGGCCAGGTGCCGCCACGGATTCGGGCCGAGATGATCGCCGCCGAGAATCAGCGCCTGCGCCGGAAAGCCCGCTTCACGCGCGAGCGAGTCGACGTCGCGGCGAAAATCCGCGGGCGTCATCCCGGTATAGCCGCCGCGGTGATTGACCTGATTGCAGGTGGCCTCGACGAGCAGCGGCGATTCGTCGGCGCGCGCCGCCTCGAGCGCCGCTTCGAGCACGAGGCGATGCGCGCTGCACACCGAATAGATGCCGCTCGCGCGGCCTGCGCGGTTCGCGTCGAAGATCTCGCGCAAGAGCTGCACGTGGCCGCTCGCGCGCGGACGTTGCGCGATCGCGTTCACGCCGCGCATCGCACACCCCGCTCGGCGAGAAAACGGTCGATGTCGTCCGGCATGCTGTTGCCCTCCATCGGCCCGATGCGCGACACCGCGAGCGCGCCCGCCGCGTTCGCGCGCATGAGGGCGGTCGCCACCGGCAGCCCCGCGATCGCGCCGGCGACGAACGTGCCGCCGAAACAGTCGCCCGCGCCGGTCGGATCGACTTCGGCGGTCGCGTACGCGGGCGCGGCGACGCTGCCCGTGCGGTCGAACGCGGCGCTGCCCGCCGCGCCGCGCTTGAGCACGACGCGCTCGAGCAGCGGATGCGTCGCGAGCAGCCCCGCGATCGCGCGCTCGGCGGGCTGCGGCCCGCAAAAGTACGGCAGATCGACTTCGCTCGGCAGGAACAGGTGGCACGCGTCGAGCAGCTCGTGAAGCGCCGCGCGCATCGGCTCGAAGGCGAGCATCTCGGCGCGCACGTTCGGATCGAACGAGATCTTCGCGCCGACGCGCGCCGCCTCGATCACGCCGCGCTTCACCGCGGCGATCGCGTTCTCGCTCGTGAGCGACGAGCCCATCACGTGGAAATAGCGGCAGCCGGCGAACATCGACGCATCGACGTCGGCCGGCTCGAGCAGCGCGCTCGCGCTGCCTTCGATGCTGAATACGAATTGCCGGCCGCCGTCCGCGCGATACGCGACGCACGCGATGCCGGTCGGCCGCGCGGCGCGGCGAATGCGCGCGACGTCGACGCCGTGGCCCGCGAGCCGCGCGACGATCGCGTCGCCGAACGCATCGCGGCCGACGCAGCCCGCATACGCGACCGACGCGCCCATGCGCGCCGCCTGATCGGCGAAGATCGCGGGCGCGCCGCTCGGGAACGGGCCGGCGAACTCGCCCG
Source organism: Burkholderia sp. ABCPW 111 (assembly GCF_000773065.1). Taxonomy (NCBI): domain Bacteria; kingdom Pseudomonadati; phylum Pseudomonadota; class Betaproteobacteria; order Burkholderiales; family Burkholderiaceae; genus Burkholderia; species Burkholderia sp. ABCPW 111. Next base: position 37,179 of record NZ_JPWT01000082.1, read on the forward strand.
GCGCGTCGAAGCCCTGGCCGCGCTTCGCGGCGACGAATTCGGCGAGCAGTTCGCCCGCGACGACGATCGCGGCCATGATGTCAGCTCATCCAGTTGCCGCCGTCGACGTTCAGCGTCTGGGCGGTGATGTAGTCGGCGTCCGCCGAGGCGAGAAAGAGCGCCGCGCCGGCGAGATCATCGGGCACGCCCATCCGGCCGAGCGGCACCGCTTCGCCGACGAGCCGCTTCTTCTCGCCGAGCGGACGGTTCTCGTAGCGCGCGAAGAGCGCGTCGACCTGCTCCCACATCGGCGTGTCGACCACGCCGGGCGCGATCCCGTTCACGTTGATCCGGTGCTTCGCGAGCGCGAGCGCGGCCGACTGCGTGTAGCTCAGCACCGCGGCCTTCGTCGCGCAGTAGTGCGACACGAGCGCCTCGCCGCGGCGTCCCGCCTGCGACGACATGTTGATGATCTTGCCGCCGCGCCCCTGCTCGACCATGCGCTGCGCGACCGCCTGCATCAGGAAGAACATGCCCTTCACGTTGACCGCGAACAGGCGATCGAACACGTCCCACGATTCGTCGAGGAGCGGGCGCATGTCGAACAGCGCCGCGTTGTTGAAGAGAATGTCGACGCCGCCGAAGCGCTCGACGGCCGTGGCGACGATGCGCGCGATGTCGTCGCGGCGCGTGACGTCCGCCGGCACGGCGACCGCGCGGCCGGGATGCGCGTCGACGAGCCGCGCGAGGGAGCCGTCGGCCGGTTTCAGATCGACGAGCACGCAATGCGCGCCCTCTGCCAGATAGCGTCGCGCCACCGCTTCGCCGATACCGCTTGCCGCGCCCGTCAGGATCGCGACTTTCCGCTGCAGTCTCACTGGTGTCTCCGATTCGGATTCGTTATACGTCGCGCCGCCGGCCGCGAAACCGAGCGTTCGCTCATTAACCGATCATTTGCTCTGATTGCGAACGAATGATCGGCCACGAAGCCGGCACTGTCAAGGCGGAAAATCGGTCTTTCGATGATGCGCCGCCGCATCGCGGAGGCGGGCGGCCCAGACGGGACAAGGCTTGCAGGGGTTGCGGCGGGATGTGCGGCGCGGGGATGCAGCGCGCCCGGATACGTTATATCATCACGCATCTCCCGCCCGACCGGTTCGCACGATGGCCTCGACCCACTCCCTCGCCGCCCGCCTTTCCCGCGCCGACGCGTTCGCCGCCGAGCACGGGCTCGCGTGGACGCCGCTGCGCCGGCAGGTCTACGAGCACGTGCTCGCCGCCGGCCGGCCGATCGGCGCATACGATCTGCTCGCCGAGCTCGAGCCGCAGCGCGGCCGCGTGCCGCCGACGACCGTCTACCGCGCGCTCGAGTTTCTCGTCGAGCACGGCTTCATCCACCGGATCGAATCGAAGAACGCGTTCATCGCCTGCTGCGAGATCAGCAAGCCGCACGAAGGGCAGTTCCTGATCTGCGAGGAATGCGGCGAGACCGTCGAGATTCCGGGCGGCGATCTCGCCAAGCAGCTGTCGGCGAGCCCGCCCGCGCACGGCTTCGAGGTGCACCGGCAGGTCGTCGAGCTCACCGGCCTGTGCGGGCAGTGCAAGACGAAGCACGCGCCCCACGGCTGAGCCGTCCGCCGCGTCCTTGCGCCGCGCTTTCCGGCTGTTTTTCCGGCTTTTCATCTCGTCAACCGAATCGAGGATCGACCGCATGACCCTTGCCGCCACGTCGCGCGCGCCGCTGCGCGCGCTTGCCCCTTCATCGCGCCCGGCGCGCTCGCCGCTCACGCTTCGCTCGTCGCCGCTGCTGCGCGCGGCGCGCGCGCTCGCCGCCGGAGCCGCCGCGCTCGCGTTCGCGGGCGCCGCGTTCGCGCAGAACGCGGCCGTCAAGATCGTCGCCGCCGAGAATTTCTACGGCGACGTCGCGAAGCAGATCGGCGGCGCGCACGTCGCGGTGTCGAGCGTCCTCAGCAATCCGGATCAGGACCCGCATCTGTTCGAAGCGAGCCCGAAGGTCGCGCGCGAGCTGCAGCGCGCGGACCTCGTGATCTACAACGGCGCCGACTACGATCCGTGGATGGCGAAGCTCCTCGCCGCGTCGAAGAACGCGAAGCGCACGATCGTCGTCGTCGCCGAGCTCGTCGGCAGGAAGGCGGGCGACAACCCGCACCTGTGGTACGACCCGGCGACGATGCCCGCCGCCGCGCGCGCGCTCGCCGCGGCGCTCGGCTCGGCGGACCCCGCGCACAAGGCCGAGTACGACGCGAATCTGGCGAAGTTCGTCGCGTCGATGAAGCCGGTCGACGCGAAGGTCGCCGAGCTGCGCGCACGCTACAAGGGCGCGCCCGTGACCGCGACGGAGCCCGTGTTCGGCTACATGGCCGACGCGATCGGGCTCGACATGCGCAATCAGCGCTTCCAGCTCGCGACGATGAACAATACCGAGGCGAGCCCCGCCGACGTCGCCGCGTTCGAGAACGATCTGAAGAAGCGCCAGGTGCGCGTGCTGATCTACAACAGCCAGGCGGTCGAGCCGATGACGAAGCGGATGTTGAAGCTCGCGCAGGACGCGCGCGTGCCGAGCGTGAGCGTCACCGAGACGCAGCCCGCCGGCAAGACCTTCCAGCAATGGATGCTCGCCCAGCTCGACGCGCTCGCGGCGGCGCTCGGCCAGCGCCCGTAACGAACGTCTAGCAACGGCCACGACATGACCCACCCCAGGCATGCGCTCGAACTCGATCACGTGACGCTCGCGCTCGGCGGCCGCACGATCCTGCGCGACGCGAGCTTCGCCGTCGAGCCGGGCGAATTCGTCGGCGTGCTCGGGCCGAACGGCGCGGGCAAGACGACGCTGATGCGCGCGCTGCTCGGCCTCGTGCCCGCGCAATCCGGCTCGATTCGCGTCGCGGGCGAGCCCGTCGCGCGCGGCAATCCGGCGATCGGCTACATGCCGCAGGTTCGCAGCGCGCTCGCCGGACGCCGCGTGCGCGGCCGCGATTTCGTCGCGACGGCGGCGGACGGCCATCGCTGGGGGCTGCCCCACGCGAGCGCCGCGATCGCCGCCGACGTCGACCGCGTGCTCGAGCTCGTCGGCGCGACGGCGCTCGCGAAGCGGCCGCTGTCCGAGCTGTCGGGCGGCGAGCGCCAGCGCCTGCTGCTCGCGCAATGCCTGCTCGGCGCGCCGAAGCTCCTGCTGCTCGACGAGCCGCTCATCAGCCTCGATCCGAACCATCAGCGCGGCGTCGTCGAGCTCGTGCGGCGCGTGCAGCGCGAGCTCGGCATCACCGTGCTGTTCTCCGCGCACGAGCTCAATCCGCTCTTGAACGCGCTCGACCGCGTGCTGTATCTCGGCAACGGCGTCGCGGCGCTCGGCACCGTCGACGAGGTGATCACGAAGCCCGTGCTGTCGCGCCTGTACGGCTCGCCGATCGACGTGATGCGCGTGAACGGCCGCATCTTCGTGATGTCGGGCGACGTCGAAGTCGAGAAGCACGATCACGGGCACGAGGACGAGCACGACCACGATCATGGCCACGGCCACGATCACGCGCACGGCCGCGGGCATGCGCGTTCACACGGCGGCAGGCGCACACACGATGTTTGAATACGAATTCATGATCAACGCGTTCGCGGCGGCGGGGATCGTCGCCGTGCTCGCGGGCGTCGTCGGCTATTTCCTCGTGCTGCGCGGGCAGACGTTCGCGGGCCACGCGCTGTCGCACGTCGGCTTCACCGGCGCGACGGGCGCGGCGCTCTTCGGCCTGTCGCCGATCTGGGGGATGATCGGCTTCACGCTCGCCGCGGGCATCAGCATGGGCGCGCTCGGCGAGCGGCTCGCGGGCCGCGACGTCGCGATCGGCGTGACCCTGTCCGTCGCGCTCGGGTGCGGCTTGCTGTTCCTGCATTTCTACACGAGCTATGCGACGCAGGTCACGGCGCTCCTGTTCGGCAACGTGCTCGGCGTGAGCCACGCGACGCTCGTCGTGCTCGCCGCGATCGGCGCCGTGAGCCTCGCCGCGCTCGCGGCGATCGCGCGCCCGCTCCTCTTCGCGTCGCTGCAGCCGGAGCTCGCGGAGGCGAAAGGCGTGTCGCTGCGGCTCGTGTCGATCCTGTTCCTGTCGATCTGCGCGCTCGCCGTCGCCGCGTGCACGCAGATCGTCGGCGTGCTGCTCGTGTTCACGCTGCTCGTCGGGCCGGCCGCCGCCGCGCAAAACCTCGCGGCGCGCCTGTCGACGGGCGTCTGGCTCGCGGCCGCGTTCGCGCTCGGCCAGGCATGGCTCGGCATCACGCTCGCGTACTACACCGACTGGCCGACGAGCTTCTGGATCACCGCGCTGTCGGCGGCCGTGTACGGCGCGAGCCTCGTCGGAAGACGGCGTCACGCGTGACGCGCGACGGCGCGCGATGACGCGCGCGGCGGCGCGCGCCGTGCCGTCACGCGTGGTGTCCTGCCGTGCCGTCACGCGCCGCGCCCGGCCGATGAAAAAAGCCCGCACCGCTCCTTCGAGCCGTGCGGGCTTTTCGTTGCCGCATCGCGGCGCGCGATCGGGCTGGGCTTATTGAGCTTATCGCGCGCTCATCGGTTCATCGCCCCAGCACGCGCGCGTGATGCGCGATGTGATCGGCGATGAACGTCGAGATGAAGTAATAGCCGTGGTCGTAGCCTTCGTGGCGGCGCAGCGTGAGCGGCTGTCCCGCCGCGCGGCACGCGGCTTCGAACACGTCCGGGTTCAGTTGCGTCGGCAGGAACTGGTCGGCGAGCCCCTGATCGATCAGGATGCCTTCGTCGAAGCGCTTCGCGCCCGCGCGCGCGACGAGTTCGCTCGCGTCGTACTGCTTCCACGCTGCGCGATCGGCGCCCAGATAGCCGGACAACGCCTTCTCGCCCCACGGGCAGCGCGACGGCGCGGCGATCGGCGCGAACGCCGACACCGACCGATACACGTGCGGATTGCGCAGCGCGAGCACGAGCGCGCCGTGGCCGCCCATCGAGTGGCCGAAGATGCCGAGCCGCGCGCCGTCGATCGGCAGCTCGGCCGTCGCGATCTCGCGCAGCTCGTCGACGACGTACGAATCCATCCGCCAGTGCGCGGCCCACGGCGCCTCGGTCGCATTCACGTAGAAGCCCGCGCCGACGCCGAAGTCCCACGCGTCGGCCTCGCCCGGCACGCCCGCGCCGCGCGGGCTCGTATCGGGCGCAACGAGCGCGATCCCGTGCTGCGCGGCGAAACGCTGCGCGCCCGCCTTGATCGCGAACGTCTCTTCCGTGCACGTGAGCCCCGCGAGGTAGAACAGCGCCGGCACGCGGCCGTGCGCCGCCTGCGGCGGCAGGTACGCGGAGAACTTCATCGGCAGTCCGATCGTCTTCGATTCGTGCCGATAGAAGCGCTGCTCGCCGCCATGACATGCATGCGACGAAACGAGTTCAAGCATCGTTCTCTCCTGTCGACCCGGCGCTCGAGCGCCGAGTCCGATCCCGTTCAGAGCGGTTGGCGCCGCAGCGCCCATGTCGGCCGGATATCGGCCGGATATCGGCCGGACGTCGGCCGAAGCGAGCGACCGAGCGCCGGGTCCGGCCCCTGCAAAGCCGGGAGCGCGTCGGCGTCGGCTCCAGCCCAGCGCTTCGCGCGCGGCTCCCATGCGAAGCCGTCGCTCGGATGCCGAACGGACGCTGCGCTGACTTGTGCGCCGCGCCCGCTCCCATCCGAAGCCCGCGATCAATACAGCACCACCGAGCGGATCGATTCGCCCGTCTTCATCAGGTCGAAGCCGTCGTTGATCTTCTCGAGCGGCAGCGTGTGCGTGATCAGATCGTCGATGTTGAGCTTGCCTTCCATGTACCAGTCGACGATCTTCGGCACGTCGGTGCGGCCGCGCGCGCCGCCGAACGCCGAGCCCTTCCATTCGCGGCCCGTCACGAGCTGGAACGGCCGCGTGCTGATCTCCTCGCCCGCCGCCGCGACGCCGATGATGAAAGACTGGCCCCAGCCCTTGTGCGTGCACTCGAGCGCCTGGCGCATCACCTTCACGTTGCCGATGCATTCGAACGAATAGTCCGCGCCGCCGTCCGTGAGCTGCACGATGTGATCGACCACGTTCTCGACCTCGTTCGGATTGACGAAGTGCGTCATCCCGAACTTCTTCGCGAGCTCGACGCGCTTCGGGTTGATGTCGACGCCGATGATCTTGTCCGCGCCCACCATCCTCGCGCCCTGGATCACATTGAGGCCGATCCCGCCGAGGCCGAACACCACGACGTTCGCGCCCGCCTCGACCTTCGCCGAGTACACCACCGCGCCCACGCCCGTCGTCACGCCGCAGCCGATGTAGCAGATCTTGTCGAACGGCGCGTCCTCGCGCACCTTCGCGACCGCGATCTCGGGGACGACGATGTAGTTCGAGAACGTCGACGTGCCCATGTAGTGGAAGATCGGCTTGCCGCCGATCGAGAAGCGCGACGTCGCGTCCGGCATCAGGCCGCGCCCTTGCGTCGCGCGGATCTTCTGGCACAGGTTCGTCTTGCGCGACAGGCAGAACTTGCACTCGCGGCATTCGGGCGTGTAGAGCGGAATCACGTGATCGCCCTTCTTCACTGTACCGACGCCCGGCCCGACGTCGACGACGACGCCCGCGCCCTCGTGCCCGAGGATCGCCGGGAAGATGCCTTCCGGGTCCGCGCCGGACAGCGTGTAGTAGTCGGTGTGGCAGATGCCCGTCGCCTTCACTTCGATCAGCACCTCGCCCGCGCGCGGACCGTCGAGATCGACTTCTTCGATCGTCAGCGGTTCGCCCGCCTTCCAGGCGATCGCGGCTTTCGTTTTCATGCGTGTTCTCCGGAGAAATAACTGGGTTGAGTGCCCCAAAGTGTATCCGCATGCGCGGCCGGCCCGGCGGCAGCGGGTGGGAAATTGGCAGGAATCGGCGGAAAGTTGTCAGGGCCCGGCGGCCGTCGCGGCGGCCGTTCCGCTCGCGCCGCCCTGCGTGCGGCCGAGCGCGCGCGCCCGCCGGCCGGAGGCGCGGCCGGTGATTGCACCCCAACTCGCGAATGCGCGGCCGGCCGTCAGCGGCGTGATCGGCACAATACGGCTGAACGGCGCAAAGACGGGCGAACGAAATGAACGCGGACGAGCGCGGCAGACGGCGAAGGCGCACGAGCAGCCCGCGCATGCGCGCCGGCGATCAAGGGGCGATGCGCGCCGGACGAAGCGCGCATCGCGCCCAACGCCGGCCCCGGCCGCGCCCGCCGGCCGGACATGCTCGCGAGCGACGGCAATCGCGAGCGAGGCAACCGTGCGCCGCTACGCTACGCGCCGCGGCGTGGCGTGGCGTGGCGCGGCGCGGCAAGCGATCGTCCCGACCGATGAAGTGGGTTAAGATCGGCGCGGTCTCGGCAAGTCGATGGTGAAGCAGCATGGCAGCGGAAATTCCCCTCCGACATCGCACGACGACCGTCGATGTCGTGATCTATCCGGGATTCAAGGCGATCGAGGCCGTCGGCGTCATCAACGTGTTCGATTACGCGAACGCGCGGCTCGCGGCCGCCGGGCTCCCGCCCGTCTACGATCTGCAGATCGCCGCGCCCGCGAAGGGCGCGGTCAAGTCCGACACCCTCATCGTGCTCGAAGCGACCAAGGCGATCGACACCCTCGCCGTGCCGGACACGGCGATCGTCGTCGGCGCGCGGGATATCGAGCGCGCGCTGCGCGACACGTCGATGCTCGTCGGATGGTGCCGCGACGTGTCGGGCAGGATCGGCCGGATGGTGGGGCTGTGCTCGGGCTGCTTCTTTCTCGCCGAGTCCGGGATGCTCGACGGCCGCCGCGCGACGACGCACTGGAGCGTCGCCCACACGCTGCAGGCGCGCTATCCGGCCGTGAAGGTGGAACCCGACGCCATTTTCGTGCGGGAAGGCAACGTGTGGACGTCGGCGGGCGTGACGGCCGGCCTCGATCTCGCGCTCGCGATGGTCGAGGAGGATCTCGGCCGCGACATCGCGCTCGCCGTCGCGCGCGATCTCGTGATCTATCTGAAGCGGCCCGGCGGACAATCGCAGTTCAGCGTGTATCTGGCGAGCCAGATGACCGCGCATTCGTCGATCCGCGACGTTCAGGACTGGATTCTGAATTCGCTCGGCGAGCGTCTGAGCGTCGCGCAACTCGCGAAGCGCGCCGCGATGAGCGAGCGCAACTTCATCCGCGTCTTCGTGCGGGAAACCGGCTATCGCCCGGCCGAATTCATCGAAATCGCACGGCTCGAAAAGGCGCGCCGCATGCTCGAGCAGGAGGAACTGCCGCTCAAGACGGTCGCCGTGCGCAGCGGGTTCCATTCCGACGATCAACTGCGGCGCGTGTTCGTGCGCCGCCTCGGCGTGACGCCCGGCGCTTACCGCGAACGTTTCTCGGGCACCGGCGTGCGCGACGCGGCCGCGAGCGAAGGCGCGGACTTCACGGACTGAAGCACGGGCCGCGGCGAGCGCGGCGACGGTTCCCGGAATCCCGGACGGCGGCGCGGCGGCGATGCAATTCGCGCGGCGCATACGTCGATTCGACGACGACGCGCGTGTCGCGCCGACCGGCATCGCCGTCGCCGCCCCGCCAACGCAACCGCAACGCAACCGCAACGCACCGGCAACACCCCGGCAACGCTTGCGCGCCCGTGCCGAACCACCGATCTCCGAGCATGCTGCCGGCAAAAACGCCTGCGCCGCCGCGGTACCCCGGCCTTCCCCGCGGCACCGCGTCGACGCGGCGCACGCGGCGCACGCGGCGCACGCATCGCGTTCACGACAACGATCACATCGCACGGACCGAATCGGCATCGCCGCCCGCCGCAGCGGCGGCCATATTCAAATGCCCGTGTCGAACCACGCTTCGGTCCGCCGATACAGATCGACGAAGCGCGCATGGCGCGCGGCGAGCGCGGCATCGTGCCCGGGCTTGGCGACGCATGTCGCGCCCGGCCCGAGCGCGACGAGCTCCGTCGCGCGCCAGTGTTCCGCGGCGACGCCGCCGAGCAGCGCCGCACCGCGCGCGGCGGCGTCCGCGCCGTCGACTGCGTGCAGTTCGACGTCGAGCGCGTCGGCCAGCAATTGCCGCCAGCGCGGATCGACCGAGCCGCCGCCCGCGAGCCGCAGCGCGCGCACGGGCGAGCCGTCCGCGCGGATCGCATCGAGCCCCGCGCGCAGCGCGAACGCGACGCCCTCGAACGCCGCGCGCATCAAAGCGCCGCGCGAATCGCCGAGCGACAGGCCGAGCCAGCCGCCGCGCGCGGCGGGATTCATCCACGGCGAGCGTTCGCCCGTCAGGTACGGCAGGAAGCTGATCTGCGCGGCCGCGTGAGCACCGAACGCATCGTCGTACGCGGCGCGCCAATCCGGATAGACGAGCCAGCCGCGCGCCGATTCGAGCGCGATCCCGACGTTCTGCATCGCGGCCATCGTGTAATAGCGCGCGCCGCCCGCCGCACGATAACGGTGCAGGCCCGCGCGCGGCGCGGCGCCCTGCGCGGTCAGCACGACAATCTGGCCGCCCGTGCCGGTCGTCAGCAGCGCGTCGCCGTCGCGCGCGAGGCCGCTGCCGAGCGCCGCGCACGGCGTGTCGCCCGCGCCCGTCGCGAGCGCGACGCCTGCCGGCAGCCCAAGCGCGCGCGCCGCGTCGGCCGACAACGCGCCGCACCGCGCATCCGATGCACGCGGCGCGGCGAACAGCGCGCGCGGCAGGCCGAGCGATGCGATCAGCGCATCGTCCCAGTCTCCGTCCGGGCCGGCGAGCGCGGTCGCGCACGCGTCGGACGGATCGCTCGCGACGTCGCCGCCCAGCGCGACGCGCAGCCAGTCCTTCGGCTGCAGCGCCCAGCGCGCGGCGCGCAGCACATCCGGCTCGTGCGCGGCGAGCCACGCGAGAAGCGGCCCCGCCATGCCCGGCGACACGGGATTCGGCGACGCGGGCCAGCGCGCGACGAGCGCGGTCGCGCGCGCGTCCGGCCACAGCATCGCGGGCCGCAGCGCGCGGCCGCACGCGTCGGCCAGCACGACGCCGTGCATCTGCCCCGACAAGCCGATCGCCCGCACCTGCGCGCGCTCGTGCTCGGGCAGCCGCCTGGCCGCGTCGACGAGCGCGCGCCACCACGCGGCGACGTCGATCTCCGCCCAGCCGGGCTGCGGCGTCGCGACCGCATACGCGGCGCCCGACGACGCGCGCACGCGGCCGTCGCCGTCGACGATCGCGAGCTTGAGAGAACCGGTCCCCAGATCGATGCCGAGAAATCGCATAACGGAACATGGATTCGAATGAGCCGACGCCGATGATAACCGCCCTGCCCGGCCGCGCCCGCACGATCGGCATCCGCGGCCCGGATGCGCGTTCAAGCCGGCTGGAAGCGGCTCGTCGCGGGTTAACCCAGTGCGGCTTTCGCGCATCGCGCGCGGCCACTATGCCGGCCAGCCGATACAGACCATAAACCAGACGATATTTGGCGACGTCGACCGATCAATATTGAACGGCGATAAAACCGGGACACCCACTCCAGCCGCAGGCCCCCGTGATGAACGCACCGCTGTCCGACGCACGGCGCGCATATCGACGCAGCAAAGCACGGAATAGAAACCAGCGCTCTTGTTGCGATTCGTCAATGCGCATAACGTTGAACCATCTTCAAAACAAGATCATGGAGTGAGACAGATGCAATCGAACACGGTCCATCCGTGCGATGAGCTGCTGCCTTCCGGCAAGCTGCTGACGCTCGGGCTACAGCACGTTCTCGTCATGTACGCGGGCGCCGTCGCGGTGCCGCTCATCGTCGGCGGCGCGCTCAAGCTGCCGAAAGACCAGATCGCATTCCTGATCAGCGCGGACCTGTTCGCGTGCGGGATCGCGACGCTGATCCAGACGCTCGGCGTGTGGATCTTCGGCATCCGCCTGCCCGTCATCATGGGCTGCACGTTCGCGGCCGTCGGCCCGATGATCGCGATCGGCACGAACCCCGGCCTCGGCATCCTCGACATCTTCGGCTCGACGATCGCCGCGGGCGCGATCGGCATCGTGCTCGCGCCGATGATCGGCAAGCTGTTGCGATTCTTCCCGCCCGTCGTCGTCGGCACCGTGATTTCGGTGATCGGGCTGTCGCTGATGGAAGTCGGGATCAACTGGGCGGCGGGCGGCGTCGGCAATCCGAACTACGGCGACCCCGTCTACCTCGGCCTGTCGCTCCTCGTGCTCGCGCTGATTCTCCTCATCAACAAGTTCGGCCGGGGCTTCGTCGCGAACATCTCGGTGCTGCTCGGCATGGTCGCCGGCTTCGCGATCGCGTTCGCCGCGGGCCGCGTGAACACCGACGGCGTCGCGGCGGCGCCGTGGCTCGGCTTCGTCGCGCCGTTCCATTTCGGACTCCCGCATTTCGATCCGTTGGCGATCGCGACGATGGTGATCGTGATGTTCGTCACGTTCATCGAATCGACCGGGATGTTCCTCGCGGTCGGCGACATGGTCGAGCGGCCCGTCGATCAGGACACGCTCGTGCGCGGCCTGCGCGTCGACGGGCTCGGCACGCTGATCGGCGGCATCTTCAATTCGTTTCCGCACACGTCGTTCTCGCAGAACGTCGGGCTGATCGGCGTGACCGGCGTGAAGAGCCGCTTCGTCTGCGCGACGGGCGGCATGATCCTCGTGCTGCTCGGCCTCTTTCCGAAGATGGCGCAGCTCGTCGCGTCGGTGCCGCCCTTCGTGCTCGGCGGCGCGGGCATCGTGATGTTCGGGATGGTGGCCGCGAACGGCGTGAAGGTGCTGTCGAAAGTCGATTTCGTGCGCAACCATCACAATCTGTTCATCGTCGCGGTGAGCATCGGCCTCGGCCTCGTGCCCGTCGTGTCGCCGAACTTCTTCTCGAAGCTGCCCGCCGCGCTCGCGCCGATCCTTCACAGCGGAATCCTGCTCGCGTCGGTGTCGGCCGTCGTGCTCAATCTCGTGTTCAACGGGATGAAGGGCGAACAGGACGCGCGCTGCGACATCCGCCGCGCAGGCCGCGACTTCGACGGAAGGCCCGCCGATCTGCATTGAATCGACGGCGCGCGGCGCGCGGCGTGCCGCCGTGCCGCCGTGCCGCCGTGCCGCCGTGCAGGCAATCGAACACGAACGCCGCGCGTTGAATCGCCTCGCCGAAGTCGGGCCTCGATCCGATCATCGCGTGGCGATTGCACGGCGTACGGCGCCGCGCGCCGCGAATCGAACGACTACCCCGCTTCGTGAAGCGCGCGGCGAAAAGCCCGCGAGCAATCCGGTCTTCATGGCGCGGCTCGTTTCGCGGCGTTTCTCGTTTTCGCCCCATGCGGCAGTCGAAGCGCCGATCGAACATACGGGCGTGCCGCTTGCGCGCGCAGCGGCCGCGCCGACGTTGCATCGACGACGCGGCGCGACGGCGGCGGGAATCGGATCGCGACCGCCAAACAAAAACCCCGCGTTCCGAAGAACGCGGGGTTCTTTCATTCACGCCGCGACGCATCCGTCGCCGCTCACGCACCGCGCGACGGGCGAACCAACCGCGTTCGCTCGCCGAGCGGCGCGGGCGACCGCTTAGCCGGCCGTCGTCGCGCCGGCGGACGCGGCGGGCACGGCCGACGCCGCCGCGGGCACGGCCGCACGTCCGTAGTCGACGGGCGCATCCGCGGGGCGCGGCGTGTCGCCCGCGCGCTCGATCCAGCCGCCGCCCAGCGCGCGGTACAGATCGACGAGGTTCGTCCAGCGCGCGAGCCGCGCGCTGATCAAC
>NZ_JPWT01000083.1:0-49779 GCF_000773065.1 Burkholderia sp. ABCPW 111
ACCGCAGAACCGCAGAACCGCAGAACCGCAGAACCGCAGAACCGCAGAACCGCAGAACCGCAGAACCGCAGAACCGCAGAACCGCAGAACCGCAGCCGGCGATCACGAACGTTCAGTCACCCGTCGGATCGCTACCATGCACAACCGCGGCGCACGGCCAGCCGCGCGAGGCACGCCGCGCCTATGTCACCAACGCAAACGGCAAACGGCAAACGGCAAACGGCAAACGGCAAACGGCAAACGGCAAACGGCAAACGGCAAACCGCAAACCGCAAACCGCAAACCGCAAACCGCAAACCGCATGCAGTGCAAACTGCGACGCACGCCGTCCGCCCCGCCCCGCGCCCCATCACGCGAGCGCGGCGGTCCGCAATTCCGCGAGGAGCGCCTGCCCCTTTTCGTTCGGCAGCTCCTTCGCGCCCGTGATCCAGCGCCGGCAATTCGGCGCGCCGCAGTGGCACTCGAACTGGCGCATCAGCTCGTCCTCGGTCGACGCGTAGTCCATCGTCAGCATCTCGCCCGCCGCGATGTCGCGCAGCGACCAGAGCTCGAAGCCCGCCATGTCGAGGCGCACGTTCGGATCGCACGAGTGCAGCAGCAGCCCGCTGAAGTGCGGGTCGTACAGGTGCGTGTGCGTGTTGATCTGCAGCGTGTGCAGCCGGCAGAACGCGGTGATCTGCCCGGACACGCGCGCCATCCGCCGGCCGCGCGCGAACGCCTTCAGGACGCGGATGCCCGCGCCGCGACCGTCCTGCGTCTGGATGATCTGGAACGTGTCGGTCGACGGGTAGCCGTCGTCGATCTTCAGATCGGACGACGGATAGATCCCCGTGCGTTGCTGGACGGGATCGATGAGGGTGATCGTCATGCTGCTCTCCTTGACTGGATTCGTGCGCCGGGCGGGAACGCCCGGCGGACCTCTTCTTTGCGGCCGCGTCGGAATGCGCGGGTGACGGGAAGGGCGGATCTACTCGTCCGCGATGCCGGCGACGTTCCGCATCCGGCGGGCCAGCTCGCCGATCTTCATGGTCGGCGACGCGAGCGTCGAAAGCGGTATCTGCACACCGAATTTCTTGAAAAAGCCGTTGCGCATCTGCGCGAGATCGAGCGAATCGAGGCCGAGCGTCGCGAGATCGAGCCGTTCGTCCCAGCGGCTCACGTAGTCTTCGAGGAACGCGCGGACGGGGTCGCGTGTGCTTGCGGATCGCGTCGCCCGGGCGGCCGGCGGCGAAGCGCACGCGGCGGCGGCGCAGCGCGCATGCTCGTGTGTCGGGAGCGACGAACGCGCGGAGCCCGAGTCGACTTCGGCGGGCGGGGCGGCCGTCTGCCCGAGCGAGTGCGCGGCGGACGACGCGCTCGTCGGCGTGCCCGCCGCGTTCGCTGCGCTTGTCGCGCTCTCGGCGTGCGCGGCGTTCATCTCGTTCGTTGCGTCGCGCGCGGTCGCGGCAGCGGCCGCATCGTCACGCGCGATCTCGGCGACGAGCGGCGCATCGCGCCACGGCGAGCGTGGCCAATCGACGTCGCAGACCACGAACTGACGTCCGGCCGTCGCGCCGCCGAGCGCGCCCGCGAGCAGCGCGCCGAGCGCGGCGAACGCGGCGTCGGGCGCGAGCGGGCGCTCGCCGTCCTGAATCGCGCGGCGCAGCGCGCGGTCGCTGCGCGCGCTCATTCCGACCTCGGCCCAACTGCCCCACTGGATGCTCAGCACGGGCGGCTGTCCCGGCTGAGCGGGCCAGCACGCGAGCTGATCGAGCCATGCGTTCGCGGCCGCATAGTTCGCCTGACCCGGCACGCCGAGCAGCGCGCTCGTCGACGAGAACGCGACCGCCCAGCGCGTGCGCCAGCGCGGCGCGTGCGCGAGCAGCGCGGCGAGACTCTGCTTCGGCGCGAGCACGCGGCGCAGCCGCGCGTCGTCGAGATTCGCGATGACGCCGTCGTCGAGCGCGCCCGCCAGATGGAAGATGCCTTCGATCTCGCCGATCGAGGCGAGCGCGGCGTCGAGCGCGCGCGCGTCGCCGAGATCGGCGGCGACGGCGCGTACGCCGCGCGGCGCGGCGGCGGCGTCGCGGCACAGCGCGACGATGCGTTGCGGCGGCACCTGCTGCTCGTCGATCAGCCAGTCGACGAGCGCGCGCCCGACGCCGCCCGTCGCGCCGGTGACGAGATACGGGCCGCCCGCCGCGCCGAGCGCGCCTTCGGGCAGCGCGGGCGCCGCGTGCGGCATCAGGCGCGGCACGAACATCCGGCCGTCGCGGCGCAGCAGCCACGGCTCGTTCGCTAAGTGGGCGGCGGCGCGCGCGAGCTCGGCGGCCCAGCGCTCGCCGGCCGCGCACGGCGCGAGATCCGGATGATCGCCGGCCACGCACGGCGCGAGATCCGGATGATCGTCGGCGAGCGCGAGCCGCACGCGCAGCGCCGCATGCTCGGCGCTCGCGACGCGCGCCGCGCCGACGAGCGGGCCGCTGCGCGCGTCGGCGGGCAGCAGGAGCGTCAGCGTGCCGGCGCATTCGCGGGCGGCGAGCGCCCGCCACAGCGCGACGAAGCCCGCGCATTGCGCGACGCCGAGCGGATCGTCGATCGACCCGACGCACAGCAGCGCCGCGTGGCCGCCGCTCGCGCGCAGGCGCGGCGTGAGCCATTCGAGCGCGTTCGCTTCGCGCCCGGCTGCGTAGACGGCGCATTCAGGCAGAGACGTCGCGTGCATGGGATTCGAAGCGGCCGAGGTTGCCGACTGGTTCGAGACGCTCGACGCGTCCGAGGCGATCGTCGTGCTTGATGAGGCCGAAGTACCCGAAGCATCGGAAGCACTCGAAGCACCCGCACGCGGCTGCCAATGCAGCGCGAACGTCGGCGCGGGCGCGATCGCCCGCGCGTCGCGCCGCGGCCGCAGCCATGCGGCCGCGCGCGACACGATCTCGGCTTCGCATCGCATCATGAAGTCGTGGCCGCCCGGATACGCGTGCCGGCCCGCGAGCGGCGCGGACGAGATCCGCGCCCAGTCGTCCGCGAGCCGCCAGTCGAACGCGGGATCGGCGTCGCCGCCGTGAATCTGCAGCGGAACCGTCAGGAGCGGATGCCGGCCTTCGTCGCGCCAGCGCCGCGCGATCCGGTGCGCGGTGCGCGTGTCGGCGTCGAGGTCGGCTTCGAGCACGGGGCGGAACACTTCCTGCCACAGCGGATCGTCGCGCAGCGCGTCGGGGACGAGCAGGAAGCTGTCCGCGGGCGCGGCGATCGCCGGCTGCTCGAGGAGCGGTGCGCGCCCGACGACGACGAGCCCCTTCACCCGGCCGCTCGCGGCCCATGCGCGCAGCGGCCCGCACAGCAATTCGGTTGCGGCTGCGCCGCCGTAGCTCAGGCCGCAGAACGCGACGGGCAGTTCGCCCGCGTCCGCGACGATCGCGGCGGCGATCGCGTCGCGCGCGGCGCGGTCGTCGGCGTCGTCGCGCGGGAGCGCTTCCTCGGCGCGCGCGTTGCGGCCCGGCCATTCGATCGCGACGATGTCGAGCCACGCGGGCGCGCCGCGCGCCCAGCCGTCGAAGCTGCGGCTGCTGCCGCCCGCGTACGGGAAGCAGTACAGCTTCATGCGCGGCCGGCGGCGCGGCCTGAGCCGCACGAGCCAGCGCGGCGCGGAGGCTTGCGGCTGCGCGATGCACGAACCGGAGGCATCGTCGTGGCCGGCCGCGCCGCACGGTCGCGATTCGGCGGCGCAAGCGCCTGTCGACGCCGCATTCGCGGCGTTCGCCGGACGTTTCGCGCCCATCGCGTTCGCGATGTTGGTCGTGCGGCTCGTCGGCGTCCCGAACTCGTTCGGCTTCGGCGTCGGCGTCGCGTCGACGTAAATCGACGCTTCCGGCCGCGTCCAAAAGCTGTCGCGCTCGAACGCATAGCCGGGCAGCGGCGTGCGCGCGAGCGCGCGGCCGGGTGATGCCGCTTCGTGCGCGTGATACGCGCGCCAGTCGATCGACACGCCCGCGCACCACAGTTCGCCGAGCATGCCGGCGAAGTGATCGGCGTCGTTCGCTCCGCTGCGTGCGGCGGGCAGCGACGGCAACACGCGCGGCGCGTCGATCATCCCGCTGGCGCCTTCGTCCGTCGCTCCGTCAGTCATCCTGTTAGTCGTCGCATTGGCCGCCGCATTGGCCGTCCCATCGGCCGCTCCGCGCGCGCCTGCCGACTCGTCGGCATCCGCGCGCGCGCCGGCCGCGAAATGCTTGCCGAGCAGGCTGCACAGCACTGTGCCGGGGCCGATCTCGAGCACGACGTCGGGCCGCCAGCGCAGCAGCGCGGCGACGTTGTCCGACCAGCGCACCGGCTCGAGCAGATGGCGCGCCCAGTAGTCGGCCGAAGCGGCGTCGGCGCCGAGCCAGCCGCCCGACACGTTGCACGTCATCGGAATCCGCGGCGCCGCGCCTTCGATGCGCCGCGCGGCGATCGCGTCGGCGACGGGCCGCATCAGCGGCGTATGGAACGGATGCGACACCGGCACCGGCCGGCATCGGCAATCGAGCGCGGCGAGCGCGCGCCCGGCATCCGCGAGCGCGGGCTCCGTGCCCGCGAGCACGAGCGTGTTCGGCGCATTGCGCACCGCGATCCAGAGATCGGCGCGCCCGGCGATCCATTGTTCGATGCGTGCTTCGTCGCCCGTCACGGCGAGCATGCCGCCGCGCGCGAGCGCGCCGTCTGCGGCGGCGAACGAGGCCAGCGCCTCGGTCGCGCTCGCGCGCGCGGCGACGAGCGCGGCCGCCTGATCGAGCGTGAGCGCCTCGGCGGCGACGGCCGCCGCATACTGGCCGATGCTGTGCCCCGCGACCGCGACGGGCCGCACGCCGTATTCGCCGAGCACCGACGCGAGCGCGTGCTCGACCGCGAACAGCCCGCATTGCGTGACGAGCGGGCGGCGCATGCCGGCGTCGTCGGCGTTCAGGATCGCGTCGGCGATCGGCGCGCCGAGCGCGCGTTCGAGCGCCGCGCACGCGGCGTCGAAGTGATGACGGAAGCGGCCGGCCTCCGCGTTCGATCGATACAGCTCGCGCGCCATGCCCGGATGCTGCGAGCCCTGGCCGGAGAAGCAGAACGCGACGCTCGCGCCGGGCTTCGCGCGAACGGGCGCGCCGAACGGATCGGATGCATCCGATGCGTCGGGTGCGTCGAGCGCTTCGGCAAGCACGTCGGCGCGCTCGCGCAGCGCGACGGCCGCGCGCGCCGGCTGCGCGGGCACGGCGAGCGCGACCCGCAGCGGATGCGCTTCGCGCGCGACGTGCAGCGTGTACGCCGCGCATGCGAGTTGGTCGGCGTCCATCGTCGCGACGCGTTCGGCGAGCGCGCGCAGATGGCGCGCGAGCGCGCCCGGCGTGCGCGCGGACGCGGTCATCAGGTGATGCGTGCGCGGCAAGCCGTCGGCGGCGACGCCAGAGACGGCAGAGGCGGCAGCGGCGGCAGCGGCGGCGGCAGCGTGCGCGGGCGCTTCCTCGACGATCACGTGCGCGTTCGTGCCGCCGATCCCGAAGCTCGACACGCCCGCGCGCCGCGGCAATTGCGCCGACGGATCGGCGACCGTCCAGTCGTCGCCGCGCCGCTGCACGACGAACGGCGACGCGTCGTGCTCGACGAACGGCACGAGCTTCGGATTGAGCGTGTCGAAATGCACGGTCGGCACGCGCTGCCGATGCTGAAGCTGCAGCACGGTCTTGATGAGCCCGGTGATGCCGGCCGCGCAGTTCGCATGGCCGATGTTGCCCTTCACGCAGCCGATCGCGCAGCTGCCCGCGACGGGCGCATCGGCCCCGCGCGTCTGCGCGAATGCGTCGGACAGCCCTTTCAGCTCGATCGCGTCGCCGATCAGCGTCGCGGTTGCATGGCATTCGACATACGAGATCTGCTCGGAGCGCACGCCCGCCATGTCGAGCGCGTCGACGATGCAGCGCCGCTGCGCGTCCGCGTTCGGCGCGGTGTAGCCCGCCTTCATCCGGCCGTCGTTCGACAGCCCGACGCCCGAGATCACGGCGAGGATCGGATCGCCGTCCGCTTGCGCGAGATCGAGGCGCTTGAGCACGACCGCGCCGACCGCGTCGCCGAACAGCGTGCCGCTCGCGCGCGCGTCGAACGGCCGCACGTGGCCGTCGGCGCTGCCGACGAGGCCGTCCTCGTAGCAGAAGCCGAAGTTCGGAAACGACAGCGCGGACGCGCCCGCGATCGCCATCTCGCACTGGCCGGCGCGGATCGCCTGCACCGCCTGCACGAGCGCGACGAGCGCGCTGCTGCACGCGGCGCCGATCGACACCGCGGGGCCGCCGAGATCGAGCTGGTACGCCACGCGCGTCGCGATGTAATCCTTCTCGTTGCCGATCTCGGTGAGCATCAGCCGGCCCGGATCGAGCGGCGTGAGCAGCCCGCCGCCTTGCAGATGATGGACGAGATAGCCGTCGATCCCGCAGCTCGCGAACACACCGGTGCGCGTGCGGTAGCGGTTGTCGGCGCGCGCGTAGCCGGCCTGCTCGAGCGCGCTCCACGCGATTTCCATGAAGAGCCGGTGCTGCGGGTCCATCAGCGCCGCTTCGCGCGGGCCGATGCCGAAGAAGAGCGCGTCGAACTTGTCCGCGTCGCCGACGATCTGCGCGGCCGACACCCAGTCCGGATGATCGAGCTGCGCGGCGTCGACGCCCTTCGCGAGCAACTGCTCGCGCGAGAAGCGCGACAGGCTGTCGACGCCTTCGGTCAGGTTGCGCCAGAACGCGTCGACCGAATCGGCGCCGGGGAAGCGCCCGGCCATGCCGACGATCGCGACCTTCGGCGCATCGGCGGCGGGCGCCACGCGCGCGGCGCGCGGCTCGCGGGCGTCGTCCGCGCGCGCTCGCGCCGCATCGTCGCGCGAGCGGCGGCAGTAGTCGGCGAGATCCTGCAGCCGGCTGTGCTGATACAGATCGACGACGGCGAGCGAAAGCCCGAGCCGCTCGCCGAGCAGGCCGACCGCCTTCGCCGCGCTCAGCGAATTGCCGCCGAGCTCGAAGAAATGATCGTCGCGCGCGACCGACGCGACGCCGAGCACGTCGCGCCACACGTCCGCGAGCCGCGCCTCGAGGCCGTCGCCCGCGACGTTCGCCGACGCGTCGCGCGCGGCGAGCGGCGCGGCCGTCGGCGCAGGAGGCGGCGGCAGCGCGCTTTTGTCGAGCTTGCGCGACGTGCCCGCGCGCAGCGCAAACGCATCGAGGCCGATGAAGTGCGCGGGCACCGCGTATTCGGGCAGCTTCGCGCGCGCCTGCTGGCGCAGCCGCGCGAGCGTGGTCGCGGACGGCGCGCCGTCGTTGCCGACCACGTACGCGGCGAGCGCGGACGGCTGCTTCGTCTGCGGATCGTCGATCGGCACGACGAGCGATTTGCTGACGCCGTCGACCGCGTCGAGCACGTTCTCGATCGCATGCAGCAGCACTTTGAAGCCGCGAATCTTCACCGTGTTGTCGATGCGGCCGAGGATCGCGATCTGGCCGTCCGGCAGCAGCCGCGCGCTGTCGCCCGTGCGGTAGACGGGCGTGTCGTGGCCGCGCTCGGCGAGCGCGCGCACGGACGGCAGGAATTTCTCGGCGGTGCGGGCCGCGTCGTCGAGATAGCCGGGGCCGAGGCCGGGCGACGCGACGTACAGTTCGCCCGTTTCACCCGCCGGCACCGCGCGTCCCGCTTCGTCGAGCACCGCGAGCGCGCAGCCCGGCAACGGCCGGCCGATCGGCACGCGTCGGCCGTTCGCGCCGCCGTGCGACGGCAGCAGATCGGCGTAGCAGACGTCGAGGCTTTCCCACGTGCTGTACGCGTTGACGAGCCGCACCGACGGCGGAAACGCCGCGCGCGCCTTGTCGACGACGCGCCGCGGCACGACTTCGCCCATCAGGAACCACGCGGACATGTGCGCGAGCGCGTCGCGCAGCTGCGCGGCGACGCCGGGGAAATCGAGCACGCTTTCGAGCAGCGACGGCGTGACGACGAGCCGCGTGATCCGTTCCTGCCGCAGCAGCGCGACGAGCCTTGGAGGATCGAAGATCGCGTCGTCGCCGATCGCGACGGCCGGGCGGCCGAACATCAGCGCACGCAGGCATTCCCACGCGAGAAAGACGTTGAGGCCCTCGCGCTCGCCTTCGGCGTACGGATACAGCGCATCGCGCGCATGGAAGCAGTAGCTTGTGCCGACGTGCGTGGTGAGAACGGCCTTCGGCTTGCCGGTCGAGCCGCTCGTCAGCGACACGAACGCGATGTCGTCGCGGCGTGGCGCGACGGGCGTCCATGCGCGATCCGCACGCGTCGGCCGCGCGCCGACGAGCGTGCAGCGCGCGTCGGGCAGATGCTTGGCCGCGCGCGCGAGCAGCGCCGGAATCGTCGCGATTTGCGCAACGCGGCAGCTCGCGACGAATTCGCCGACGAGCGCATCGGGCCAGCTCTTTTCGAGCAGGCACACTGACGCGCCGATCGACCACGCGGCGACGATCGTCAGCACGTACTCGGCGCCGTGCGGCAAAAAGACGCCGACGACGTCCTGCCGCGCGACTCCCGCCTCGCGCAGCGCGTCGGCGAGCTCGGCCGCGTGCGACGCGAGCTCGCGGTAGGTCCACGTGCGCTCGCCGTCCTTCAGCGCGAGCGCATCGGGCGTGCGCGCGACGTGCTCGCGAATCGCGGCGAGCACCGAATGCGCGTCGCCCCAATCGTCGGCGGCGCGCAGGCAGGCCGCGACGCGCGAGTTCGCATCGGGCGTCGCCGCGACGATCGATGCGGGACGCTGCGCGAGCAGCCGCTCGACGTGGCCGGCGATGCTCGCGCACAGCGCCGCGCGCGACGGCGCGCCGAGAAAATAGAAGTGATTGCCGTCGAACGTTTCGACCGGGCACGCGTGTCGCGGCGAAACATGCGCGCGCCACGCGTGCAGATCGTCGATGGTCGTGCTCGGATCGGCGGCGCCGCCGTAGATCACGCAAGGCGCGCGCAGCGCGTCGCCGGACGCGTGCCGGTAGGTCTGCGCGAGCCGAAGGTCCGCGCGCAGCGGCGGGAGCACGTAGCGGGCGATGTCCGGATCGTCGAGCGTACCGTCGGGGAAGAAGCCCCAGCGCCGCACGGCTTCGATGAAGCGTGCGTCGGGCAGCGCGTGTGTCTGCTGACGCCATGCGTCAGCCGCGCGTTCGCGCGACGGGGCGGGATGGCCCGACAGGAACAGGCCGGCGGGCTGCACGCCGCCGCGCTGCTCGAGCGCGCGCGCCACTTCGTAGGCGAGCAGCGCGCCCAGGCTGTGACCGAACAGAAAGAGCGGCGTCCCGTCGTCGAGCTGCGCGACTTCGGTCGCGAGGTCGTCGACGAGAGACGGCCAGTCGTCGTAGAACGGGATGTGCTGGGCGGCGCCGCGGCCGGGCAGGCTGAGCGTCGTGAACGCGAACGCGTCGCCGAGTTCGCGCACGATGTCCGCGTAACTGGCATCGCTGCCGCCCGCGAACGGGAACGCGGCGATCCGGGCCCGGCTGACGAGAGATCCGTTGCTCGTTGAAACTATTTGCCTCATGAGAACCACTCCGAATGTCCGGCGGTAAATTATCAGAGGCTACGAAACGGTCGATACTGCAACTTCTTACAGTCGCTATGTAATCGGGTTGCAGTGTATTTCGCGTAAATCGAACACCGGAAATGTCCGTATCGTGAAAAATTCGAATTGTGATAAACCCTGACTCGGACTGATCCTAAAGTGTGAGAAAAAGCGGCGAGCAAAACATCGGAAATTCGACAAAATCATCTATAAAAGTGCGAATGAAATGCACGTTCAACGCCGTCGCGGCGCGTTTGATCGCCAGCATACTGGACCCGCACGCTCGGGAAATTTTTATCTTTCGAAATGCCGGGTTGGTATATTCAATCCGAGGCAACGATTCCGAATCCAGGTCATGACATCCGCAAAACGGAACATCGGCATTGTTCGTTGTGGATATCATCGATGCGGTGACTTCCGATAGCATCGCGCAATTAATTATGTAGCTACCGAAAAATAAATCAGGAAATCCGATGCCATTATTTTTTCATCGTCAATGAATGGGCGCATGAAGCGAGATTTTGATCCGAGATACGAAATAGTTGGGGACAGTTTAAAAATAAACTGAACTTCGTTCTTCCTGAAATGGTCGGAAATGCCGTTGCCGAGCCGCCGTGACGAAGGGCCATCGTCGAGGGGGCGCGCAGCGCGCTTGTCGTCGACGCTCTTATCGCTCGCCCCGGACGTCTTTGTCGCAGGCGCGGCATGCGATCGTCGCGTTCGCCGGCGGCATTCCGGGGATGTCTAGTTCGATAGTCGATCGACGTTTGTCTTGCGTGCATCGAGCCTGCTGAAAATCGATCTTCAGCTCGCGGCGCTCGATCACCGTGCGTACGAGGGCGCATGCCGCAGCCGGGCCGCGGCGGGCGGGGGCGCGCGTCGTCGAGCGGCAGCGTGTGGAGCAGCCTGTCCTGGGGCGAACGCTGTCGGAAAACATAGGAATTCGAACGATGCATGATCGATCGGTTATCCGGCGCCGGGAACGAATCGCCGTGCCCCGCCCGATGGATCGGGCGGCGCGGTTGCGCGCCGCGCGTCCGCGCAACGGCCGCGCACGCTTCGGGAGACACGCTCGCGCGACACGCGCGGCGAAGCCGCCGCCAAAGCGCGGCCCTTGCCACCTTGCCATTTCGAGCACGCTTTCTTCATTGCTTCGCTAATCTAATATTCTTACTTGAGCTGGGCGGTTCTATGTTCGAAGGCTTGTCAATTTGTTCGTTTAACGAAATTCTGAGCGCGACTTGCAAGAAGAGCCTCTTTGAGCAGACGGCGTACCACGTGCGTCAACTGGGCTTCAAGAACTTTGCGTACCGGCATCAGATCGCCGGGATGTCGTCGAGCCGCTGCATGCTCGACGGATTTCCCGCCGAATGGCGCCTGCGATACGACGCCGCCGACTATCTCTCGATCGATCCCGTCGTTCAGCACTGCCGGTGCCGGACCGTGCCGCTGATCTGGAACGACGAGCTTTACACGACGGGCCGTGCGAAGACGATGCGCGACGAAGCGAAGTCGTACGGCCTTGTCTATGGGCTCAGTTGCCCCGTTCACGATCGAAGCGGTGCGATCAGCATGCTCAGCATGGCGACCGACGATCCGTTCGAGCGCGACACGATCGACGTACTGCGGCTGCTGAGCCTGTCTCAACTGCTCGCGAGCTTCGTGCACGCGGCGATGCAGGAGCTGCTCGACTGCCGGCTGAGGCGGCAGGGCTCGTGCGATCTGACGGCGCGCGAGCGCGAATCGCTGCAATGGGCGGGGCGCGGCAAGACGGCTTGGGAAATCTCGAAGATCCTCGGCATTTCGGAGCGGACAGTCGTGTTTCATTTGTCGAACGCGGCACGCAAGATCGGCGCGAACAATCGCGCGCAGGCGGTCGTCATCGCATCGGCGCGCGGAATGATCTGACGGCGCACGCATGCGGCCGTTCCCGGACGAGCGGGCCGAGCGGACCGAGCGACGGCGGCGCGCATCGTGCGTGCGCCCGGCCGATCGCGTGCACGCAATGGGCATCGCGGCGCGCATGCCCGCCGACGCGTGCGACGCCACGACATCGCGCGAACGCGCGATCCCGTCCCGGCGCACGCCGCGCTATATCGCCCGTCGCGATTTACTTTGCGAAATCGCTTCGTAGACCCGTCCCGCCGCGCGGCCCTATCATCGATCGCAGTTCATTTCTCAAATGAGGCAGCCGCACCGTCGCATGAGCGCGGGCGGCCTCGCACGCCCGCCGACTTCGCCCGGTCCAGCATTCTGAAGAGAGAATCTCCTATGCAGTCTCGCCTCGTTCTTGCGCGCATTGCCCGGCGCGCTTCGCGCGTCGTTGCCGCCGCGCTCGCGAGCGCGGCGCTCGCCGCGCCGCTCGTGCATGCCGAATCCGCGCCGCTGAAGGTCGGCATCGCGACGAGCCCGCAGATCGACGCGCTGAAGATCGCCGCGAAGGAGGCGAAGGCGCAGGGGCTCGACGTGAAGATCGTCGAATTCACCGACTGGAACACGCCGAACGCCGCGCTCGCGAACAAGGATATCGACGTCAACTACTTCCAGCACATTCCATTCCTCGAGAACGCGAAGAAGCAGGGCGGCTACGATTTCGTCACGATCGCGCCGGGCACGATCATGAAGATCGGCCTCTATTCGAAAAAGATCAAAAGCTTCGACCAACTGAAGGACGGCGCGACGGTCGCGATCGCGAACGATCCCGTCAACGGCGGACGCGGCCTGTTGCTGCTGCAGCGCGCGGGGTTGATCAAGCTGAAGCCGGGCACCGATGACCGTGCGACGACGCGCGACATCGTTGTGAATCCGAAGCATCTGAAGATCGTGCAGCTCGAGGCGTCGCAGCTCGCGCGATCGCTCGACGACGTCGATCTCGCACAAGGTTATCCGAGCTTCATCAAGCTCGCGGGCACGGCCGATCCGAACAGCGCGCTACTGTTCGACGGGCTCGAGAACAAGCTGTTCGCGCTGCAATGGGTCGTGCGGCCGGAGAGCGTCGGCGATCCGCGCATCCGCAAGTTCATTGCGATCTACCAGCATTCGCCGGCGGTCAGGAAGGCGCTCGACAACGCGTTCGGCTCGCTGTACGCGGTCGCTTGGTGACGCCGGAGCCCATGCGATGGCGAAGAAGAAGATCCTGCTGAACGCGTTCAACATGAATTGCGTCGGCCATATCAATCACGGCCTGTGGACGCATCCGCGCGACCGCTCCGCGCATTACACCGATCTCGACTACTGGGCTGATCTCGCGCGCACGCTCGAGCGCGGCAAGTTCGACGGGATCTTTCTGGCCGATATCGTCGGCGTCTACGACGTGTACGGCGGCAGCGCCGATGTCGCGCTGCGCGAATCGGTGCAGGTGCCCGTCAACGATCCGCTGCTGCTCGTGCCGGCGATGGCGCAGGTGACGAAGCATCTCGGCTTCGGCGTGACCGCGAACCTCACGTACGAGCCGCCTTATCTGTTCGCGCGGCGGATGTCGACGCTCGATCATCTGACGAAGGGCCGCATCGGCTGGAACATCGTCACGGGCTACCTCGACAGCGCCGCGCGCGGAATGGGGCTCGCGAAGCAGATCGAGCACGACGACCGCTATGCGCGCGCCGACGATTACATGGACGTCGTCTATCAGCTGTGGGAGCGCAGCTGGGACGACGACGCGGTGATTCGCGATCGCGATGCCCGCGTGTTCGCGCGCCCGGACAAGGTGCGTCGCGTGCGCCACGACGGGCCGTATTACTCGGTCGACGCGATTCATCTGAGCGAGCCGTCGCCGCAGCGTACGCCGGTGCTGTATCAAGCGGGATCGTCGGCGCGCGGCGTCGAGTTCGCCGCCAAGCACGCCGAATGCGTGTTCGTGAACGGCCAGAGCAAGGCGGCCGCGCGCTCGGCGGTGGCGGACATTCGCGCGGCCGCCGCGCGGATCGGGCGCGATCCGGAGTCGATCAAGATCTTCGCGGGCATCACGGTCGTGACGGACGAGAACGAGCGGGCCGCGCGCGAGAAGTTCGACGAATATCGGCGCCACGCGAATCCGGAAGCGGGGCTCGCGCATTTCGCGAGCTCGACCGGCATCGATTTCTCGCGCGTCGGCCTCGACGAGCCGATCGCGCACGTGAAGACCGATTCGATCCAGTCGGCGGTCGACGCGATCTCGAAGAAGAGCACGACCGGCGCGTGGACCGTACGACGCATCCTCGATCAGATGCCGATCGGCGGGCGCTATCACCCGGTCGTCGGCTCGCCGTCGCAGGTCGCGGACGAGCTCGCGGCGTGGGTCGACGAAACGGGTGTCGACGGTTTCAACGTCACGCGCACGGTGATGCCCGAGTCGTTCGAGGATTTCGTCGACCGGGTCGTGCCCGAGCTGCAGAATCGCGGCCTTTATAAGGAGGACTACGATTCGGAGCCGACGCTGCGCGCGAAGCTGTTCGGCGGAAGCGCTCGGCTGCCCGGCTGGCATGCGGGCGCGCAACACCGGTTCGGCCGCGCGCGCGAAACCGAGAAAGCATGACGACGCGACGAGGCGATCCGATGGTGCAACTGCTCGACTCCCTGGGTTTCATCGAAAGCTCGGCCGCCGCGCGGCGCGGGGCCTCGGCGGCTTCGCATGATCCGACCGCGGCCGCGGCTGCCGCATCCGCGGCCGGCGCGGCGGTGTCGTTCGAGCTCGCGAGCAAGATGTTCGACGGTCCGCGAGGCCCGTCGGCGGCGTTGCGCGAAGTGACGCTAGACGTCGCGCGCGGCGGCGTGTTCGGCGTGATCGGGCGCAGCGGCGCGGGCAAATCGACGCTTCTGCGGCTGATCAACGGGCTCGAACGGCCGACCTCGGGCGCGGTGCGCGTGAACGGCGTCGACGTCGGCGCGCTCGACGAGCGCGGGCTCGTCGCGCTGCGACGCCGGATCGGCATGGTGTTCCAGCATTTCAACCTGCTATCGGCGAAGACCGTCGCCGAAAACATAGGACTGCCGCTGAAGATCGCCGGCGTGCGGAAGGCCGAGCGTGCGCGTAAAGTCGATGCGCTGCTCGATCTCGTCGGGCTCGCCGCGAAACGCGATGCGTATCCGGCGAGCCTGTCGGGCGGCCAGAAGCAGCGTGTGGGCATCGCGCGCGCGCTCGTCCACGATCCTGATCTGCTGCTGTGCGACGAAGCGACCTCGGCGCTCGATCCGCAAACGTCGCAGTCGATTCTCGCGCTGCTCGCCGATGTCAATCGGCGGCTCGGGCTCACGATCGTGCTGATCACGCACGAGATGGAAGTGATTCGCGCGGTGTGCGACACCGTGGCCGTCGTCGAGCATGGCGAGGTGGTCGAGACGGGGCCCGTGTGGCGCGTATTCGGCGATCCGCAGCACGGCGCGACGCGCGCGCTGCTGCGCACGCTCGTCCACGATCTGCCGGCCGATCTCGCGACGCGCGTGCGGCCGCTCGACGGCCGCGCACCGCTGCCGTGCGGCGCGCAACTGCTGCTCGACGTTCGCTACACGGGCGCGGACAGCGGCGAGCCGGATCTCGGCGCGCTCGCGAGCGCGCTTGCGCGCAACGTGGGCGACACGGTGCGTTTCGTGCATGGCGGGCTCGATCGGATTCAGGGGCGCGCGCAAGGGCGGCTCGTGATCGCCGCGTCGCTTGCCGCGCGCGGCGCGGCCGGTCCGGAAAGGATCGCGGCCGCGCTCGCCGCCGCGCGCCGGCATGCGAATCGCGTGGAGGTGCTGGGCTATGTCTGAACTGTGGTTTCCCGAGCTCGCGGATGCGATCCGCGACACGCTGTGGATGGTCGGCGCATCGGCGTTCGTCGCGGCGCTTGCCGGCGTGCCGCTCGCGCTCGTGCTCGTCACGTCCGCGCGAGGCGGCATCTACGAGCGGCGCGGCCTGAACGCGGCGCTCGGCGCGGCCGTCAACGCGTTTCGCTCGACGCCGTTCATCATTCT
The DNA here is from genome assembly GCF_000773065.1 of Burkholderia sp. ABCPW 111. NCBI lineage: Bacteria > Pseudomonadati > Pseudomonadota > Betaproteobacteria > Burkholderiales > Burkholderiaceae > Burkholderia > Burkholderia sp. ABCPW 111. The sequence continues at coordinate 15,482 of NZ_JPWT01000083.1, forward strand.
GCTCGTCGCGCTGCTGCCGTTCACGCGCTTGGTGATCGGCACGACGATCGGCGTGTGGGCCGCGATCGTGCCGCTGTCGATCGCGGCGATTCCGTTCTTCGCGCGCATCGCCGAAGTGAGCCTGCGCGAGGTCGACAAGGGGCTTGTCGAAGCCGCGCAGGCGATGGGCGCCGAGCGGCGCCACATCGTCTGGCACGTGCTGCTGCCGGAGGCGTTGCCGGGAATCGTCGGCGGCTTCACGATCACGATCGTCGCGCTGATCGGCTCGACCGCGATGGCGGGCGCGGTCGGCGCGGGCGGGCTCGGCGATCTTGCGATCCGCTACGGCTATCAGCGCTTCGACACGGCCGTGATGGCGACGGTGATCGTGATCCTGATCGCGCTCGTCACCGTCGTGCAATTCACCGGCGATCGCATCGTGCGGCGGCTCGCGAAGCGCGTGTGAGCGTGGCGGCGCAACAGAGGGCTCGTCTGATGTCGAGCGGATCGCGCGAACGAAGGCACGCGGTGGCGTGCGGGAATCGGCGGCGCGCATTGCGCGAGCGCGTGCGGAAGGCCGCGCATGCGCGGCGGCGGGCTTCACGTCGGCTCCCGAAGAGTCTCACCTTCGAGCGGCCGCGTCGATGTGGCGCGCTCGCGCCGTTCCCGGTGCGCGGCGAAGGAGGGCGGACGACGAGCGCGGCAGGCGCGCAGCGAATCGCGAGCGCCGCGACATTGACTGCGGAAACGCTCGCACATCGAACTGACATGCTCGTGCGTGACGATGGCGGCTTCCCACATGCGGCGCCGACGCCAACCCGCACGCCGCTGCCGCATCGTGACGATCGCGCGCCGACGGCCGTCACGATCGCCTTCGGCTGTCGACACCGCGCGTTCCGACCCGGCCGGAACCGGCCGAACGCGGCACGGTGTGCGACGCGCGCAAGCCGGGCGCACCAGCCTGGCGTGTCGATTCGCGCGCATCCGGATGGCCGCGTTCTCGTAAGTAATGTAAGCAATCCTTGTCAATCGGCCGGCGCGCGCGCCGCCGATCGACGCCGATGTGACGTCCGGCCGCCTGCCGCGCGTTTCGATTCGCGTCGGCCGGGCCATGTGACGCGATCATGTTCAGACACATATCTGTACATTGATTACAGTTGCGCAGCGCTAGTATTCGACGCACACCACACCGCTAATCGGGCGATCGACGATAACCGGCGGCGCGGCGTGCGCGGGCGCGTGTCATCGCGGCCCGCCGCCGCATCGACCGACAAGCCCACCATCTGGGAAGCTTTCGCATGAACGATCCACGAGTCCTGGTTGAACTGATTGCCGAAGCGAACCGGGCGCCGTACACGCTCGCCGAGCTGATCGCGGCGCTGCGCGCGAGCGCGCCGGAGCGCGACCGAGCGGGCGGCCACGCCGCGCACGAGAAGCGGTGGATCGCCGACGCCGGCCTGCTGACGCTTGCGGTGCCGCGTGAGTTCGGCGGCCAGGAAGCCGGCTGGCCGGTGATCTATCACACGATCCGCGCGCTCGCGCGCGTCGACAGCGCGCTCGCGCATCTGCTCGGCTTTCAGTGCCTGCAGATCGTCAGCGTCGACGTGTGGGGCAGCGCCGAGCAGCGCGAGCGTTATCTGCGCGGCACGGTCGAGCACAATTGGTGGTGGGGCAATGCAGTGAACCCGCTCGATGCGCGGCTCGTCGCGCATGCGACGGGCGACGGCGGCTATCGGCTCGAAGGCGTCAAGGGCTTCTGCTCGGGCACGCGCGGCTCGCAGCGGATGACGGTCTCCGCGCACGATCCGGACACGGGCAAGCCGGTGTTCGCGGTCGTGCCGACCGAGCGCGCCGGCATTGCCGTGCGCGACGACTGGGACCCGATCGGCCAGCGGCAGACCGATAGCGGCAGCGTGTCGTTCGACGGCGTGCGCGTCGAACCCGACGAGGTGCTGCATCGCTCGGAAACGCCGCCGACGCCGCGCGCGACGCTGCGCACGCTCGTGTCGCAACTCGTGCTGACGAACCTGTTCGTCGGTATCGCGGAAGGCGCGCTCGCCGAGGCGCGCGACTACGTGCAGCGGGCGGGGCGGCCGTGGGTGCATTCGGGCGTCGAACGCGCGGCGGACGATCCGTACACGCTGCAGCGCTTCGGCGACATGCGCGTGCAGACGGTGAGCGCCGAGGCGCTTGCGGATCGCGCGGCGCGCGCGCTGCAGGGCGCGTGGGAGAGGAAGGAGGCGCTCACCGCCGATGCGCGCGCGGAAGTCGCGCTCGCGATTTCGGAGGCGAAGATCGTCGCGCAGCGCGCGGCGCTCGACGTCAGCGAGGCGCTGTTCGATGCGTGCGGCGCGCGCGCGACGGCCGCGCCGCTCGCGCTCGACCGCTTCTGGCGCAACGCGCGCACGCACACGCTGCACGATCCGCTGGACTACCGGCTGCGCGACGTCGGCCGCCATGCGCTGACGGGCGCGCTGCCCGACGCGTCGCTCTACACGTGACGCGGCCGCGCGCGTCGCCCGTTCACGGCGCGCGCGATCGTCTTTCTCATCTTCATTCGACCGGCCGGCTCGCGAAGCGCGCGGCGAAAGCCTCGAATGCGGCGACGTCGGCGCGCGGCATGCCGATGGGCGCGTCGGCCGGGGCGTCGTCGTTCATCTGCACCGGCTGGCAGTCGATCAGATGCCGCGCGCTCGGAAATTTCGACATCCTAGGCAATCGGTAGCGCAGCCGGAAGAGGCGCGGCAGCACGCCGCGCGGCTTGTGCAGATCGTCTATTTGCTGCACCGACGCGTCGAACCAGAAGCGCGACCACGCGGCCTGCTTTTTTTCGCCGCGCGGCGCGGCGATGAATTCCGTCAGCACGAGCAGGATGTACGGGATGTCGTGTTGCGCGAGCGTCGGCCATGCCCACAGCTTCAGCACGTCCGCGAGCTCGATCACGCGTATGAAACGCGCGATCCCGAACGCGGACACCGTCTGTCGGATCGTGTGCAGATGCCGCTGCCAGTGCTGGAAAAAGGTCGCGCGCTGCCGGTGGCCACGCTCGTCGAGCGGCGGGCCGACGTGGACGGCGAGCGGGTTCGGCAGCGCGTCGTTCACGAGCGGGCAGCGCGCGAACTCGCCCGCGAGATGAACGAATCGGCGCGCGTGCGAGCGGTCGCGCAACTGCACGACGTACAGCGCCTCCAGACAGAGCGGACAGCGCGCCCACCCGCGCGGGACGGGGTCCGCGCGAAAGAGTTCGTCGACGTGGACCAGTCGATCGTCGACCGGGTGCAACGCGTATTCGAGCATCGGCCGTGCTTTCATGTCGGTGCCGGTCCGGTCCCGGGCGACGCGGCGCTTGCGCGCCGGCGCCGCATGCGGGCCGTGAGATCAACGAAGTCAACCAGGATCAGCCAAGAATCGGTATCCCGAATCAGACACGCGACATGTGACACGTTGATGTGAAGTCCGTGACGATTCGTTGTCTTGTTGTCTCGTTGTCGACGGACGGCGCGGCGTGCGATCGGGCGGCGGCTCACCGCCGCTCGCCGATGCGCATCGCCCGCGCGATTGATTGCGCGATTGATTACGCGACGACCGAGCGCTCATCGCGCAGCGCCCAGCGACACGCGCAGCCCGTCCATGATCCGTTGATAGCGCGCCGTCACGTCGTCGCGCGGCACGACGTTCGCGCTCGAGAAGCGCTCCGACCACGCGGGATTCCAGCGATACGTGCCGTGACCGATGCGGTCGCCGTCGGGGCTCGCGATCGTCGACTTGATGCGCGCGTCGTGGCCCGCGCCGGAATGCGTGTCGAACAGCGCGTCGAGGTACGACTGGTACGCGCGGTACACGTCGTCGTCGAACAGGTGGCGGTAGATGTGGATCGTCTGGTCGAGCTCGCGCTTCGTGCGGATCACGTCGTCGGGCGAGATGTCCTTCCACGGGCCGACCCACGTGTAGAAGCACAGCAGGCGGTTGAGGAGCGGCGCGACCGTGTCGTAGACGGCGAGCCGCTTTTCGATCAGCTTCTGGTTCGTCCACTGGACGAACTCGAGCTGCTTGAGCCGGTGGTTGACGAGCCAGCCGAACGCAGCGACGGAAAGCGGCGTGAGGACGTCCGCGACGAGCTTGACGATCTCCAGCGAATTCCATGGATGGTCCGGCGTCGGCATGCGGGCTCCTCGTCGAAAAGCCCCAATTTAGCATCGGCCGCGGCGCTCGAGGCGGCCGCGGCGCGCCGGCGCGCTACGCGGCCTGCTCGTACAGCGTGCGCACGTATTGCAGATGTCGCTCGGCCGCCGCGCGCGCGCGTTCCGGGTCTTTCGCGGCGATCGCTTCGTAGATTTCGGTGTGCTGCTCGAGGAGCGCGCGCTCCAACGCGTCCGCATGGTTCACGAGCCGGTGCGACTTGTGCATCGATTCCTGCAGCAATCCGTGGATGCCGTGCATCACGTGGATCAGCGCGACGTTGTGCGTCGCGTCGGCGATCGCGAGGTGAAAGTTCGCGTCGACTTCGGCGAGCCGGCCGGGCTCGTGCTTGAGCGACAGGCCCGCGAGCGCGTCGAATGCGTCCTTGATCCTCACGAGATCGGCTGGCGTCGCGCGTTCGGCCGCGTATGCGGTCGAGATCGTTTCGAGGCCGTGGCGCAGCTCGAGCACGTCGTGGCTCGTCTCGGGGTTCTGCAGCAGCAGATCGGCGAGCGGATTCGACACGACGGGCGCCGTGATGTCCGAGACGACGAAGCCGCCGCGCCCGACCGAGCCGATGAAGCCGTCTGCCTCGAGCCGCACGAGCGCCTCGCGCAGCGAGGGGCGCGACACGCTCAGCTGCGCGGCGAGCTCGCGCTCGGTCGGCAGCTTCTGGCCGGGCAGCAGCTTGCCCGCCGAGATGAGCGACTTGATCTGGTCGGACACCACGTCGGACAGGCGCACGCGGGTGTAGGACTCGACTGGCTGAAACGTCATGCACGGGCCTTCTGGACGGTTGGGTGGCGCGGGCACCGGCTTTCGCGGCCGAGCGTTCGCGCGCGTCGGCCGGCTCGCGCCGGAGCGTGCGGCGGCCGCGCGGAATTATACCCGGCGGGGCGCAGGCGGCCGTTCGAGCCAATGCCGGAGCGGGTTTCGGCGCGATCGGCCGGGTTCGGATCGGCGTTTTCCCTGATGGCCGCGACATTGACAGCCGGTCGCCATCTCACTATCTTGGCCAGCGTGGTCAGACCAACATGACCAAGTATAGGTCATCGAAACCGGCCGCGCGCGAACGCGCGGCGATTCGTTGAAGCAAACCGTTGAAGCGAAGAAACGGCCGCGACGAGCGGCCGGGATGAAACACATGGACCAATCCCCGCAGGCCGCCGGCTCGTCCGGCGGCGCCCGCGAGACGCCGCGCGTCGGCCTGTTCGTCACGTGCCTCGCGAATCTCTTTCGGCCGAGCGCCGCGCTCGCCGCCGTGCAGTTGCTCGAAGCGGCCGGCTGCACGGTCGACGCGCCGCGCGCGCAGACCTGCTGCGGCCAGCCGGCGCTGAACAGCGGCGACTTCGACGGCGTGCGCGGCATCGCGCGCCGCACGATCGACGTGTTCGAAGGCTACGACTACGTCGTGGCACCCTCCGGCTCGTGCATCCGCACGCTGCGTCACGACTACCCGGACCTGCTCGCGAACGATCCCGCGTGGAAGCCGCGCGCCGAGCGGCTCGCCGCGCGCGCGCACGAGCTGACGAGCTTTCTCGTCGACGTGCTCGGCTGGGCGGGCCCGGAGCGCGCCGCGGTGCCCGACTGCACGCTCGCCTACCACGACACCTGCTCGGGCCTGCGCGGCCTCGGCATCAAGGCGCAGCCGCGCGCGCTGCTGTCGCGCGTCGGCGGCGTCGAATTGAAGGAAATGAAGGATGCCGAAGTATGCTGCGGCTTCGGCGGCACGTTTTGCGTGAAGTACCCGGAAATCTCGACGAAGATCGTGTCCGACAAGACCGCGAACGTCGCCGCGAGCGGCGCGACCGTGCTCGCGGGCGGCGATCTCGGCTGCCTGATGAACATCGGCGGGCGACTGAAGCGCGAAGGCAGCCCGGTGCGCGTCTATCACGTCGCCGAGGTGCTGACCGGGATGAACGTCGAGCCGATCTGCGGGGAGGGCGAATGAGCGCGCAACCATCGGCCGCGACGACGAACTTCAAGGCGCGCGCGAGCGCCGCGCTGCACGACGCACAGCTTCAGGAAGCGCTCGGGATGCTCGGCGAGGGCTGGATCGAGAAGCGGCGGCGCGTCGTGTCGCTGCTGCCCGAGTTCGAAATGCTGCGCGAGCGCGCGAAGGTGGTGAAGGATCACGTGCTAGCGAATCTCGACACGTATCTCGAACGCTACGAAGCGGCCGTCACGTGCGCGGGCGGCGTCGTTCACTGGGCGAGCGACGCGGCCGAAGCGCGCGAGATCGTGCTGAAGATCTGCCGCGACGCGAACGCGAAAACCGTGACGCGCGGCAAATCGATGGTCGGCGAGGAGATCGGCTTGCCCGCCGCGCTCGAGGGCGCGGGGATGGAAGTCGTCGAAACCGATCTCGGCGAATACATCGTGCAGCTCGCGCACGAAGGGCCGAGCCACATCGTGTTCCCGGCGCTGCACAAGACGATCGGTCAGGTTACCGAACTGTTCGCCGGGCATCATTCGGCCGCGCAGTACGACGGGCCGCGCGAGACCGTCGCGGACGTCGTCGGCGAAGCGCGCCAGGTGCTGCGCGACAAATTCTTCGTCGCGGACGTCGGCATTACCGGCGCGAACTATCTCGTCGCCGAGACGGGCTCGAACGTGATCTGCACGAACGAGGGCAACGGCGATCTCACGTCGACGCTCGCGCGCGTGCACATCGTGACGGCGGGCATCGAGCGCGTCGTGCCGACGCTCGACGACGTCGCGCTGTTCGTGCGGCTGCTCGGCCGCAGCGCGACGGGGCAGGAGATCACGTCGTACACCACGTTCAGCACGGGCCCGAAGCGCGACGACGATCTGGACGGGCCGCGCGAGTATCACGTCGTGCTCGTCGACAACGGCCGCACGCGGATGCTCGCGGGCGAGTTCCGCGACATGCTCCGCTGCATTCGCTGCGGCGCGTGCATGAACCACTGCCCGGTGTACGGCGCGGTCGGCGGGCATGCGTACGGTTGGGTCTATCCGGGGCCGATGGGCGCCGTTCTCACGCCGCTCCTGCAAGGCATCGAGCACGACACCGATCTGCCGAACGCGTGCACGCTGAACGGGCGCTGCGCGGAGGTGTGTCCGGTGAAGATTCCGCTGCCGACGCTGCTCAAGAAGCTGCGCGGGATGCAGTTCGACGCGCGGCTCACCGCGCCCGGCACGCGCTTCCTGCTGCGCGCGTTCGGCGCGATCGCGCGGCGGCCGGCGCTCTATCACTGGCTGACGCGCGTCGGTGCGCGCGTGCTGCGCGCACTCGGCGGCACGCGCGGCAGCATCGCGCGCGTGCCGTTCGCGTCCGGCTGGACCGATTCGCGCGAATTGCCGAAGCCGCCGCCGCGCACGTTCTTCGAGACGTGGGACGCGACGCGCGCGAACGAACAGAGGGGGCAGCGATGAGCGGGCGCGACGACATTCTCGGCCGTATCCGCGCGGCGCTCGGCAGCGACCGCGCGCGGCTTGCCGCGCAGTTTCCGGCGCAGACGATGGGCGCGGGCGCGTCCGCCGCGCCGAATGCGCATGCCGCATCCGGTGCGGGCGCGGCGTCTTTCGCCGGCCCGGCCGCCTCGGCCGCTTCGGCCGCCGCGTGCGGGCCGGCGATCTCGCTCGGCGGCGTCGACCTCGTCGCGCGCTTCGTCGCGAAGGCGCAGCAGGTGTCGGCGACGTGCGCGCACATCGCGACCGCCGCCGATGCGCCGGCGGCCGTCGACGCGTATTTGCGCGAAGTGGGCCTCGCTGATGCGCCGCTCGTCGTCGCGGCGGCGCTCGAGGCGCTGCCGTGGCGCGCGCACGGCGCGCTGCCGGGCGCCGACCTGCGGCGCGACGGGTTCGTCAGCGTGACGCCGTCGTTCGCGGCGATCGCGGAGACGGGCAGCGTCGTGTGCCTGTCGTCGAGCGCGACGCCGACGTCGCTCAACTTCGTCGCCGCGACGCACGTCGTGCTCGTCGATCGCAGCGCGATCGTCGCGACGATGGAGGACGCATGGGCGCGCGTGCGCGCGACGATCGCGACGCTGCCGCGCGCGGTCAACGTGATCACCGGGCCGTCGCGCACCGCCGACGTCGAGCAGACGGTGCAGGTCGGCGTGCACGGCCCGAAGCGCGTGCTCTTGCTGATTTGCGACGACGCGTGAAAGCCCGCGCGGAAATGACGGCGGCGGCGCGCTGCGTTTCGGCGTGGCGCGCCCGGCGAATCGCGCGGCGCGGCATCGCGCGCGGCTAGTCGAAACCCGCGACGGCGCGCGAGACGGCCGGACGAGAAATTACGGTATGCAGATCATTTCGCGGTGGCGCCGCGATGCCGCGAACGCACCATTCAACACGCGAGGCGCGGCAGCAAGACATGCGACGCAAGAAGTAAGAGGCGACAACAAACGACGCAAGACGGCGCAAGACTGCGCAAGACGGCGCGCGGCGATGCCGAGCGCACCGAAGCGAAAACCGGACGCGGCACGCCGGCGATTCGAAGACGTAGACATTCCCCGACAAGCAGCATCAATCAGACGCCATGCGACGCGCGTTCTCCACGCACGTCGCTCACGTCGCGCACAGACCAAAGCGCCGGCACGGACCGGCGCGCCGATTCGGACGGCCGCGAGGCCGTCGCCCGATTCAGATTCACTCATGGAAGGAGACACACGTGCAGGTTTGGAACCAGGTCTATCTGCCGCTCGGCGGCGTCGGCTGGTCGGCGCTCGCAGCCGGCGCGCCGATCATTCTGTTCTTCGTGTCGCTCGCGGTGTTGCGGCTCAAGGGACACGTCGCGGGCGCGCTTACCCTCGCGCTTTCGCTCGCCATCGCGATCGCCGTCTACGGCATGCCCGCCGAGCGCGCGTTCGCATCGGCGGCCTATGGCTTCGCGTACGGCTTGTGGCCGATCGCATGGATCATCGTCACCGCGGTGTTCCTCTACAAGATCGTCGTGACGAGCGGCCAGTTCGACATCATCCGCAGCTCGATCGTGTCGCTCACCGACGATCAGCGCCTGCAGATGCTGTTGATCGGCTTCTCGTTCGGCGCGTTTCTCGAAGGCGCGGCGGGCTTCGGCGCGCCGGTGGCGATCACGGCCGCGCTGCTCGTCGGCCTCGGCTTCAATCCGCTCTATGCGGCGGGACTTTGCCTGATCGCGGACACCGCGCCCGTCGCGTTCGGCGCGCTCGGAATTCCGGTGATCGTCGCGGGCCAGGTGTCGGGCCTCGATCCGATGGCGGTCGGCGCGATGGCGGGACGCCAGTTGCCGCTCATGTCGTTTTTCCTGCCGTTTTGGCTCGTGTTCGTGATGGACGGCGTGAAGGGGGTGCGCGAGACGTGGCCCGCCGCGCTCGTCGCGGGCGGCAGCTTCGCGGTCGTGCAGTTCTTCACGTCGAACTACATCGGGCCCGAGCTGCCCGACGTGACGTCGGCGCTCGCGAGCCTCGTCGCGCTCGCGTCGTTCCTGAAGGTGTGGCAGCCGAAGCGCGCGCGTGAGGCCGCACGCGCGGCCTCGATCGTGTCGGCGGGCGGCGGCGCGCTCGCGCTGGGCGCGATGCCGGGCGGCACGGGCGGCGCGCGCGCGACGGGCGGCCGGCAGCCTTCGCCGTATTCGTTCGCGCAGATCGCGCGCGCGTGGTCGCCGTTCGTCGTGCTGACCGTGATGGTGACGATCTGGAGCATGAAGCCGTTCAAGGCGCTGTTCGCGAAGGGCGGCGCGCTCGCGTTCACGACGCTGCAATTCCACATCCCGCATCTCGACAAGCTCACGCAGAAGATGGCGCCCGTCGTCGCGCACCCGACGCCCGTGCCCGCCGTGTTCAACTGGGATCTGCTCGCGGCCACGGGCACCGCGATCCTGCTGTCGGCGATCGTATCGATGGCAATCCTGAACGTTTCCGCGCGCACAGGCATGCGCACGTTCTTCGAGACGTTGAAGGACCTGAAGCGCCCGGTGCTGTCGATCGGCCTCGTGCTCGCATTCGCGTTCGTCGAGAACTTTTCGGGAATGTCGACGACGCTCGCATTGCTGCTCGCGGGCACGGGCGCGGCGTTCCCGTTCTTCTCGCCGCTGCTCGGCTGGATCGGCGTGTTCCTGACGGGCTCCGACACGTCGTCGAACGCGTTGTTCTGCTCGCTGCAGGCGACGACCGCACAGCAGATCGGCGTGTCGAGCACGCTGCTCGTCGCGGCGAACACGACGGGCGGCGTCGCGGGCAAGATGATTTCGCCGCAGTCGATCGCGGTTGCGTGCGCGGCGGTCGGCCTCGTCGGGCACGAGGCGGATCTGTTTCGCTTCACGCTGCGGCATAGCCTGTTCTTCGTGCTGATCGTCGGCGTGATGACCTGCGTGCAGGCATACTGGCTCACGGGAATGGTCGTGCATTGAGCGTGGCGGGGGCGAACGTGCGTGCGCGTTCGCCGCCGATCGTGACAGTGCGGACTGTCTCGTCGGAATCGGTCGATACGTCGCGCAAGCGGGCTCGCGTTCATCCGCTGTGTCCCTGTTTGCACCGATTCGCGCGGACAGCCGTGTAAAGATTTGCTACAACCTTTTGCTTGGAACGACGGACGAGACCTCCTATTCTGGCGGATTTACGAGATACGCCGCGCGCGGCGCGGCCCTCGTCGATCGATCATCAGGAGGTCATGCATGGCGCGTTCCGTCGATTCCGGCGTCATATTCTTCGCACGGCTCCTGCTCGCCGTGCTGTTCCTCTGGGGCGGCGCGATGAAGCTTCTGGGCTACGGCGAATTCGTCGGTTATCTGAAGGGGCTCGGCGTGCCGTTCACGCAGGTCGCGGCGCCCGCGATCGTCGCGCTCGAAGCGCTGGGCGGCCTGCTGCTCGTCGTCGGCTACAAGGTGAAGCCGCTTGCGCTCGTGCTCGCGCTCTACACGATTGCGACCGCGCTGATCGGACACAACTTCTGGGACGCAACCAATTCGGCCTTGCAGCGCGACATGGCCGTGCACTTCTGGAAGAACGTCGCGATCGCGGGCGGCTTCCTGCTGCTGTACGTGACGGGCGCGGGCGGTGCGAGCATCGACGGCGCGCGGCGGCCGTCGTCGTCGTATGGCTCGCTGCGCTGAGCGCGTTGCGTGCCGTGCAACGCTCGCGATCATCGTGGCGCGTTCGAATCCGATTCGACGAGCGAACCCGCGACGCGCTTATTTTCCTGCCCGATGAATGATGCGGCGCCGCGTGCGCTTCGCCGGCGCGCGGCGCGCGCTCACGCTCAGCGCGGATACGCGATCACGTCGTCGTCGACCGCGATCGCGATGCGCTCGCCCGCCGGCGCGCATCGATAGCCCGGCACGCGAGCGCGCACGCGCGCATCGGGGGCGTCGACGAGCCGCGCGTCCAGATAGGCATCCTGTTCATGGCGCAATGCCTCCTGCAATGGTTCGGAATCTTGATCGTCGGCGCTTACGCTTCGAACAGCGCGGCGCCGATGTACGAGCCGGGTCGTGCGCCCGGCGGGCAAGCGAAGATCGCGCTGCCGACGTGCGTCGTGAACTGGTTCATGATGTCCAGCTTCGCGAGCTTCTCGTTGATCGGGATGAAGCCGCGGCGCGGGTCGCGCTGGTGCGCGACGAACATCAGCCCCGCGTCGTATTCGGTCTGCTGGCGCCACGGCGGCCAACGCTCGATGTAGAAGTTCGTGCTGTCGTTGTACGAGTACGCGCGGCGCAGGATCTGCGCGCCGTCGTTCAACTGCGGCGACGCGAGGCGCGCGTGCGAGTTGTCGGGAATGACCGAATTGCCGTCCTTGTCGACCGCGTCGAGATCGAGCGGCTCGAACTCGCTCTTCCGGCCGAGCGGCGCGCCGCTGTACTTGTGGCGGCCCACCACCTGTTCCTGGAAGCCGAGCTCGGTGTTGTCCCAGTGCTCGAGCGTGATGCGGATGCGGCGCACGACCGTGTAGGTGCCGCCGTTCATCCACGCGGGGCCTTCGCCGCCGGCCCACACGAATTCGTTCATCGCGGCCGGATCGGACATCGGCGGGTTCATCGTGCCGTCCTTGAAGCCCATCAGGTTGCGCGGCGTCTCGCCGGGCTTGCCGGACGTGAAGCCGGCCTGCCCCCAGCGCATTTGCGCGGCCTTCGCGCCGATGCGCGCGAGCTGGCGCACCGCGTGGAACGCCACCTGCGCGTCGTCCGCGCACGCCTGGATGAACAGGTCGCCGCCCGTTTTCTCCGGCAGCAACTGGTCGCCGTTGAAGCGCGGCAGGTCGACGAGCGCGGCGGGGCGGTGCTTCGCGAGCCCGTAGCGATCCTTGCCGGCGAGCGTGAACATGCCGGGCCCGAAGCCGAACGTGATCGTCAGCCGCGCGGGGCCCAGGCCGAGCGCGTCGCCGCCGTCGACGGGCGCCGCGTCTTCCCCGCCCGACGTCACGAGCGGCTGCGCGGTGTCGCCGCGCGTCAGGCGCGCGGCGGCGTCGGTCCAGGCCTTCAGGAGCGCGATCACGTCCGCGCGCGTGGTCGCGCTCAGGTCGAGCGCCGCGAAATACGCGTGGCGCTGCTGCGGCGTCGCGATGCCGGCCTGGTGCGTGCCGTAGAACGGCTCGACGCCGTCTTGCGCGGCCGCCGCCGCGGGCGCATCCGCCGCCTTCGCCGCGGGCATCGTCGACGCGGCGAGACCCGCGGCCACCGCCGCGCCGCCGGCCTTGAGGAAGCCGCGTCGCGCGGGGCGCGGCGGCGCTTTGAGATCGTCTGCCATGATCGCCTTCGTCACTTTGCGAGCATCAGGGTGTTCACGTCGTCCTCGACGTAATAGAAGCCGTCGCCCGCCGGGGTCATCGCGATCCCGAACAGGTCGCCGTTGCCGGGCGGCGATTGCGCCTTGTCGGTGTCGATCCAGCGCGCGTAAAGCTGCTTGCCCGCCGCCGGATCGATCTCGACGACTTGGCCGTTCAGCGCGTTGGTCGCGAGCAGGTGGCCGTTCGGCGCGGTCGCGAGCGCGAGCGGGCGGCGCAGGAAGCCGTCCGCCGTCACCTGGCGGCCGACGCCCGCGCTCGTGTCGCGCGTCAATGGATCGTCGATCTCGACGATCCGGTTGCCGATCGCGTCGGATACGTACAGCTTCGTTTGGTCGCCGGACAGCGCGAGCCCGGTCGGGCCGACGAGGAACACGCCCTTGTCGGCCTGCGCGCCGAGGCCGCTCGCGACCACCGTTTCCTGCTTGATCACGGGCGGCTTGCCGTCGGCGATCGCGAGATCGAGGCGCAGCACGGTCGCCTGCTTGTAGACGGGCGGGCTGCCGTCGGCGCCGCCGACGCCGAAGCCCGCCATGCTGACGAACAGCGTCGCGCTGTCGCCGCGGTCGACGACGGCCATGTTGCCCCACGGGTCGTTGATGTTCGGGCTCGACCACGCCGACGCGACCTTGCCGTGCGGATCGAGCACGATCAGGCAGCCGGCGCCTTTCGTGTTGGTGGTGCCGTCGTTGCTCGGCGTGCTGCCGACGATCACCCAGCCGGATTTCAGCATCGTCATCGCGGCCGACAGGCCGACGCCGCCGGGGCATTCCTTCAGGTCGCGCGCAATCGCGGCGAACACGCTCATCTGCTTCGTCGACGGGCGATAGTCGACGATCGTCGAGCCCGTGCCCTGCAGGTTCGCCGCGTTGTTGAAGTTGTCGACGAGCACGTCGCCTTGCTGGATCGCGCCGGCCGACACCGGCGCGACGGCGATCGCGTACGGGTTCTGGTCGCCGTTCTCGGGCACGGTGTTGACGAGCGTCGTGTGGCGATGCAGCGTCTCGAGGAAGCCTTGCGGCTGCGCGTGCGCGGCCGCGGCCGCCGTGAGCGCGACGAGCGCCGCGGCGAACGCCTGCGCGGCGCGGCGCGCGCGCGGCGAGGACAGGGCGGTGGGCATGGGGCGATTCTCCTTGCTGATGAGGCGGCGGCGTGGCCGTCGCGGATACGAACGAAACCGGAATCTTTCGGCGTGCTCAGAACGTGACGTTGGTGCGCAGCCCGACGACGAACGTGTTGTGCAGCGGCTGCGTCGGATCGCTCGGGTTTTGGCCCGCGCCGGCGTTGAACGTGTATTGCGCGTCCGCTTGCAGTTGCCACCACGGCGTGACCTGGTACTGGTACGTCGCCTCGAGCGTCGTCTCGCTCGTGCGCACGCCGTACGGCCCGCCCGTGAAGTTCGCGAAGTTTTCGTCGAGCGCGCGCGCGTGCGAGCCGACCTTGACGTACGTGAGCGCGAGCCCGACGCTGTCGTTGTCGCGGCCCTCGAACGGCGCCTTCAGCACGACGCCCGCGTTGGCCGCGACGCTGACGAGATTGCGGTCGCCGGGCGCGGCCATCACGCGCGCGAACACGCCGAGGCTCTTCGCGCCCGTCGGGTCGGGCCGCCAGACCATCTGGTCGGCGACCGCGTAGAAGCTGTAGTCGCCGTGATGCGCGCGCGCGACGCCGCTTGTCGCCGGATTCGCGAGCGACAGGCCGGTGTTGTCGGTCTGCTGATCGGCGAAGCGGCCGTTGTGATACCAGAGGCCGATCTTGTAGGTGCCGGGCAGCGCGTTCGACGGCCCCGTGTCCATCTGGCCGTCGGCCGGCTGGTTGAGTGCGTACTGAAGCTCGCCGATGAAGAGCGTGCCGTTGTGCAGGTTGAAATTGGTGCCGCTCAGGTTGCTCGGATTGTTGCCGAGCGGATCGCCGTCGAACACGCCGGCGAGCGCCGTCAGCGAAGGCGTGATGCGCCCGCGCACGCGCACGCCGAGCGACGAGAGCGGATACGCGGGGCCGCCGTTGGGCAGATCGTACGACGGCAACGCGGGCCAGCCGAACATCGTGTTGACGAACGTCGCGGCGTACTGGCTGACGATGAATTCCTGATCGAGGCTCTGCTGGCCGATCTTCACGTCGACGCGCTGATCGAGGAACGATTGCTGGTACCACAGCTCCCAGAGCCGCGTCGTGTCCTGCGCCTCGATGCCGCTCGCGGTGTTCAGCGTGCCGAGGTTGTACTGGCTCAGGTTGCGGCCGTGAATCTGCAGCGCGCTCGCGTTGAACGTGCCGCCCGGCAGGCCGAACGCCTTTTGCGTGTCGACGGTGACGGCCGCGGTCGTGAGGCCGTCGTAGGTGCCGCCGCGCTTCAGGCCGCCGCGCAGGTTCGCCAGATATTCGCTCGTCTCCTGCAGGCTGAACGTGACGCCGTACTTGCCGAGCCACGGCCGCAGGCCGCCGATGTCGCCGAGCAGGTTCTGGCGCGTCCAGACGCCCGTCCATTGCGTTGCCGGTTGCGCGTGGATCGCGAGGTCGGCTTCGGGCGCTTCCGGCTGCGCGTCGGGCGACGCGGCGGCGAAAGCGGCCGAACTGAACAGCCATGCGCAGGCGAGCGTCGCGCGGCCGAAGGCATGGTGACGATCGCGGGGCGATCGTTCGGGGAGCGGCGCGAATTGCATTGAAGTCTCTTCCTCTTGTCGCGCGATCGCGGTGTCCGGATGCGCGCGTTGATCGTTGGCGAAACGCGCAAACGGCGCGATGCGGGCGCATCGTATGCAGGCCGGAATAGGCTGTCAATACAAATGAGAATGATTCGCATATATATTACCGTTCGTAATCTCGAGGATTACGAACGATCGGATTTCGCGTCGCGTGAGAAGGGAAAACGCAATGATTGGCGTAATGAAATCGTCGGCGCGAGCCGGGGCGAGCGATGCTGCGAGGGTTGGCCGCGGGATCGCGCGGCGCGGGCGGAAACGGTCTGATCGGTCGCGAACGAATGGAAACCGGCGGGCGGTTGGTCGGGGCGCGCGAACGACGGCGCGGCGGGCGCGGTCGGAACGCGACCGGCTAAGGACTAAGGACTAAGGACTAAGGACTAACGGCTAACGGCTAACGGCTAACGGCGACCGAGCCCCGGCCCCGGCCTCGAACCTCGAACCTCGAACCTCGAACCTCGAACCCCGAACCCCGAACCCCGAACCCCGAACCCCGAACCCCGGCCTCGAACCCCTTGCCGCCCGAACGTCGTCAACGCGCGTTCGCGCTCGCGGGCTTCGCCGACGCCGCCGGATGCGGCGCGCCGCGCACGGCGCTCGCCATCGCCGCGGCGGCGACGAAGAGGGCGGCCGACACGCACGCCGACGCGTGCAGCCCCGGCACGATCTGCGCCGGCAGCGCGCCGCTCGCGAGCGCGCCGAACGCGGCGACGCCGATCGCGCCGCCCGCCTGCCGCGCGGCGTTGAGCACCGCCGACGCGGTCGCGGCGCGCGAGCGCTCGACCGACGCGAGCACCGTCGTCGTCATCGCAGGCACCGCGAGCCCCATGCCGCCCGGAATCAGCAGGAACGGCACGACGAGCGCCACGGTCGGCGTGTCGGCGCGCACGAGGCTCAGCAGCGCGAACCCGGTCGCGCCGATCAGCGCGCCGACGATCATCGGCCGGCGCGCGCCGTAATGCGCGGTCGCCCAGCCGCTCGCGACGTTCGACAGCAGGAAGCCGCCCGTGAGCGGCAGGAACGCGAGCCCCGCCTCGAGCGGCGAGTCGTGCCGCACGCGCTGCAGATACAGGCTCAGCACGAAGATGATGCCGTAGTACGACAGATTCATGCAGACGCCGAACAGCACGGCGACGCTGAACGTGCGCTGCTTGAACAGCGCGAGCGGCATCATCGGATGCGCGCTGCGCGACTCGACGAACACGAACGCGGCGGCGGCCGCGAGCGCGACGGCGACGAGCGCCGGACGCCAGTCGATCACCGCGCCGGTGAAGAGCGTCAGCGCGACGACGGCGAGACATTGGCCGGGAAGATCGACGCCGCGCGGGCGGGCGGCGGCGGCGCGCACCGCGGCATTCGCGCGGGACGCGTTCGCGCTTGCCGTCGCGTCGGTCGCCGTCGCCTCGGCCGGACGGCCCGCGCCTGAATCGTCGCGGCCGGCTGCCGCCGCCCGCGCGCCGTCTTCGCCGATCCACAGGAACGTTGCAACGAGCCCCGCGGCGCACAGCGGCAGATTGACGAAAAAGATGCTGCGCCAGCCGAACTGCGCGATCAGCAGGCCGCCGATCACGGGGCCCGCCGCGATCGAGATCGCGCCCGACGCGGTCCACCAGCCGACCGCGCGCGCCCGCAGCCGCGGATCGTGCGCGCACGCATGGTTGAGGAGCGCAAGCGAGTTCGGCAGCATCGCGGCCGCCGCGAGCCCTTGCAGCGCGCGTGCGGCGATCAGCGTGCCCGTGTTCGCGGCGACGCCGCAGACGAACGACGCGAGCGCGAAGAGCGCGAGCCCGGCCGCGAACAGCCGGCGCGCGCCGAAGCGGTCGCCGAGCGCGCCGGCGGACAACATCAGCCCGGCGACCGCGAGCGTGTACGCGTCGACGATCCATTGCAGGCCCGCGACGCTCGTGCGCAGATCGGCGCCGATGCGCGCGAGCGCGACGTTGACGATCGTGACGTCGAGCTGCGTGATGACGAAGCCCGCGCTCACGGTCGAGACGATGCGCACGAGCGCGGCGCGGGAAAGGGCGGGGTGGGGAATGTGCGTGTCCATGCGTGCATCGTAGTGCCGTGCGATGGGGCGACGTTGCGAGCTCTTCTGAAATGTCGAATGCGGTGCGGGCGGCGAGCCGGGCGCGTGCGGCGGCGTTCGCGCGCACGCGCGGAGGATTGCGGCGATTCGCTGCGTGCGGCGGCGCGAGCGGCGAACGTCGAGCGGCGGCGGAGCGCAGGCCGGGCGGCGCGGAAACTGAAAGGCGGGAACCGAAGAAGCAGAACCGAAGAAGCGGGGTCGGAGGGTGCGAGGCACCATCGATGCGACGGATTCGCCGGATTCGACGACGCCGGCCGGTCCGCCCGCCGGCGCGACAGCGAATCGCGCAGTCCGGCAAGCGTGCGTGCGTGCGGCCCTTCGCCGCCCGCACGCGTTCATGCGTTACTCGGCGTCCTTCGCGAACATCACCGCGACCGCGCCGAGCGCGCAGACCGCCGCGACATAAAGCGCCGGCGCGAGCGGATTCGATTTCATCATCAACGACACGATCACCGGCGTAAGCCCGCCGAACACCGCGTACGCGACGTTGTACGAGAACGAGATGCCCGAGAAGCGCACGACGGCCGGAAAGCTCTTGACCATCACGGTCGGCACCGCGCCGATCGTGCCGACGGCGAAGCCCGCGAGCGCGTAGAGCGGCACGAGGCGCGTCGCGTCGACGGCGAGCTGCGAGAACATCGCGTAGAAGCACGCCGCGATCGCGATGCCGCCGATCGACAGCACCGCCTTCGCGCCGAAGCGGTCCGCGAGCGTGCCGGCGGTGATGCAGCCGGCCGTCAGGCACAGCGTCGCGACGCTGGTCGCGAACAGCGCGGTCGCGGGCGCGACGTGGAACTGCTTTTGCAACAGCGTCGGCGTCATCAGGATCACGACGACGATCGCGGCCGACAGCATCCACGTGAGCAGCATCGACACGATCACCGCGCGGCCGTGGTCGCGGATCACCGCCTTCAGCGGGATCTCGGCCGCGAGCGTCTTGCGCGCCTTCATCTCGGCGAACACGGGCGTCTCGTGCAGCCAGCGGCGCAGATAGACGGAGAAAAGGCCGAACACGCCGCCGAGCAGGAACGGAATGCGCCACGCGAACGCGCCGACTTCGGCCGCCGAGAAGCGGCTGTTGACCGCCGTCGCGACGAGCGAGCCGAGCAGGATGCCGACCGTGAGGCCCGACGTGAGCGTGCCGCACGCGTAGCCGATGCGCTGCGGCGGCACGTGCTCGGACACGAACACCCATGCGCCCGGCACTTCGCCGCCGACCGCCGCGCCTTGCAGCACGCGGAACAGCAGCAGCGCGATCGGCGCGAGCAGGCCGACGCTGTCGTAAGTCGGCAGCAGGCCCATCAGCAGCGTCGGCACCGACATCAGCAGCACGCTCAGCGTGAACATCCGCTTGCGGCCGACGAGGTCGCCGAAGTGCGCCATCACGATGCCGCCGAGCGGCCGCGCGAGATAGCCGGCCGCGAAGATGCCGAACGTCTGCAACTGGCGCAGCCAGTCGGGGATGTCGTGCGGAAAGAACAACTGGCCGATCGCGGGCGCGAAGAACACGAAGATGATGAAATCGTAGAACTCCAGCGCGCCGCCCAACGCGGCGAGGCTCAGGGTCTTGTAGTCGCGGCGCGTGAGGGCGCGCGGCGCGGCGCTCGGCGCGGCGCTCAGTTCGGATGCGGGCATGGTCGGGGCGATCTTGGTTCGAATGGTTGTGTACCGCGCGGCAAACCGAGCCGGGCGGCGGGCCTCGTCGTCGGACTGACGGTGCAACGCGCGGGTTGTCGCACGGGACACGAACCGCGCGGCGGCCGGTAGGGGCCGCGCGGAGACGAACGTGACGCAGTGCCGGCGATTCTACAGGACTGACGAATGCCCGACGGCGCGGCCGGCATCGTGGAAATCGTCAATTGCCGACGGGCGGGCAACGATGCGTGGGGGCGCGCCGCCCGCTTGCGCGGCCACGCATGCGGGCGGCGTTCGGCTTCGCCGCCGATAGGTCAATCGAGCAGCGCGAGGATCTCGTCGTGGAGCCGGGCGGAAATCCGCACGCCGTTCGCGACGCTGCGCGCGCGGGCATCGAAGCGCCGCTGCGACGGCAGCCGCGCGCCCTGCGCGACGATCGCGTCGAGCATCCGCTCGCCGCGCGCGAGGCCGGCTTCGAGATCGTCGCCGAGAAACACCTTCGGATCGAGCGCGATCACGAGCTCGCCATGGCACGGCGTCGCGCCGACGCCCTCGTCGAACGCCATCGATTCGGCGCTCGTCATGTCGCCGATCAGCGCGCCGCCGAGCAGCTCGATCATCGCCGCGAGCGCCGAGCCCTTGTGCCCGCCGAACGTGCGCATCGCGCCTTGCAGCGCGGCTCGCGGATCGGTGGTCGGCGCGCCGTTCGCGTCGATCGCCCAGTGCGGCGGAATCGGCTTGCCTTCTTTCGCGTGCAGCTCGATGTCGCCGCGCGCGATCGCGCTCGTCGCGAAATCGAACACGAACGGCAGGCCGCCCGGGCGCGGCCACGCGAACGCGAGCGGGTTCGTGCCGAACACCGGCTTCGCGCCGCCTTCCGGCGCGACCCAGCTGTGGCTCGGGTTCATCGCGATGCCGGCGAGGCCGTGCGCGGCGATCGCCTCCACTTCGGGCCACAGCGCGGAGAAGTGGTAGCAGCGGTTGATCGCCATCGCGGCGATGCCGTGCCGCCGCGCCATCTCGACGAGCACGGGCAGGCCGGTCTCGAACGCGAGCAGCGAGAAGCCGCGATGCGCGTCGACGGACACGATCGACGACGAAAGCCGGCGCAGCGTCGGCACCGCCTGCGGATCGACCTTGCCGTGGCGCAGCGAGCGCACGCAGACGAGCAGCCGGTAGACGCCGTGCGAATGGCATTCGTCGCGCTGGCCCTGCGTGACGACGTTCGCGATCGCGCGGGCGTGCGCGTCGGACAGCCCGTGGCGCGCGAGCACGCGCCGCGCGAGCGCGTGCACTTCGTCGAGCGACAGCACGACGTCTTGCGCGAGGTGCCGAGGATCAGTCATCGCGCGGCTCCCGCTGCGCGATCACGCCGTCGATGCGCCGCGCGATGCGCAGCGGATTGTCGTCGCGCAGCGCGTCGGGCAGCAGCGCGGCGGGCACGTCCTGGTACGACACCGGCCGCAGAAAGCGCTCGATCGCGCGCGCGCCGACCGACGTCGTGCGCGTGTCCGACGTCGCCGGGAACGGCCCGCCGTGCACCATCGCATGGCCGACCTCGACGCCCGTGCCGAAGCCGTTCACGAGGATGCGGCCGGCGCGGCGCTCGAGCGTCGGCAGCAGCTTCGCGAACAGCGGCGCGTCGCCGTCGGCGAGATGCGCGGCGATCGTCAACTGGCCTTCGAGCGACTTCAGCACCCGATGCAGCGTGTCGACGTCCGCGCAACGCACGATCAGCGACGCGGGGCCGAACACTTCGTCGCGCAGCTCGGCGTGCGTCATGAACGCGTGCGCCGTCGTCGCGAACAGCGCGGCGCGCGCCTGATGGCGATCGCCCGCGGGGCCTTCGCCGAGCCGCTCGACCGCGTCGTGCGACGCGAGCCGCGCGACGCCTTCGCCATAGCTCGCATGGATGTGCGGCGTGAGCATCGTCGCGGGCGCGGCCGCGTCGACGGCGGCCGCGGCCGCGGCCTCGAACGCGCGCAGCGCCGGGCCGTCGAGCGCGAGGATCAGCCCCGGATTCGTGCAGAACTGCCCCGCGCCGAGCGTGAGCGACGCGACGAACTGCCGCGCGATCGCGTCATGCCGCGCGGCGAGCGCATCGGGCAGCAGCAGCACCGGATTGATCGAGCTCATCTCCGCGTAGACCGGAATCGGCTCGTGCCGCGCGGCCGCGATGTGCATCAGCGCGACGCCGCCGCGCCGCGAGCCGGTGAAGCCGACCGCCTTGACGCGCGGATCGGCGACGAGCGCCTGGCCGATCTCGCGCGACGCGTCGAACAGCAGCGAGAACACGCCGGCCGGCAGCGCGCACTCGCGCGCGGCCGCCTGGATCGCGCGGCCGACGAGCTCGGACGTGCCCGGATGCGCGGAATGCGCCTTGACGATCACCGGGCACCCGGCCGCGAGCGCGGATGCGGTGTCGCCGCCCGCGACCGAGAACGCGAGCGGAAAGTTCGACGCGCCGAACACGGCGACGGGCCCGATTGCGACGTTGCGCAGCCGCAGGTCGACGCGCGGCAGCGGCAAGCGGTCCGGGCGCGCGGGGTCGATGCGCGCATCGAGAAAACCGCCGTCGCGCACGAGCGCGGCGAACAGCCCGAGCTGGCCGATGGTGCGCGCGCGCTCGCCCTCGATGCGCGCGCGCGGCAATCCCGATTCGGCGACGCAGCGCTCGATCAGCGCGTCGCCGAGCGCGCCGATGTGGCGGCCGATCGCGTCGAGAAACGCGGCGCGCGCGTCGAGCGGGGTCTCGCGATACGCGTCGAACGCATCGTCCGCGAGCGCGCACGCGGTTTCCAGATCGCGCAGGCTCGCGCCGCCGAACGCGGGTTCGAGCGGCGCGCCGCTCGCGGCGTCGATCGCGAGAAACGAGCCGTTCTGCCCGAACGCCTCGGATTGACCGATCAAAAGCTGGCCTGTGAGTCGCATGGTTCTCCTCGAAAAAGTGCAGGCCGGGCGTTGCCTGCCCGGCCGATGAAAAAGCGGATGCGGCCGGGGCCGCGCGTCAGTTCTCGTCGTCGTCGAGCTGCAGCTTCGCGGCCGGCACGCCGGTATGCGCGCCCCAGTAATAGATGACGAGCGCGGCGGCGGCGACGACGACGGTGTCGTACGGATGCGCGAGCTGCCCGGTGCCGCCGAAGCCGCCGAAATACGACGCGACGATCATCAGCGCGTAGAACGCGATCAGCCACAGCGACGAGCGAACCTGCTCGGCGAGGCTCAGGTGCGCGGTCGGCACCCAGCGGCGGCACGCGAGATAGATGACGAACATCGCGATCTGCAGCCCGAGCAGCCAGGACACGGTGCTCCAGCCCGACCAGTAGACGATCAGCGCGGCGATCACGAACGACGCGGGCCCGGTGATCGCGAACGCGCTCGCGCGGAACGGCCGCGGCAGCTCGGGCGCGGTGCGGCGCAGCGCGGCGACCGACACGGGCGCGACCGCGTAGCTCAGCACGAGCGCGGCCGACACGGTGTTGATGAGCGCCTCCCACGACGGGAACGGCAGCGTCCAGAAGATCGCGAGCGCGAACGTGAGCCACAGCCCGGCGCGCGGAATGCCGGAGGCCTCGTCGACGCGCGTGAACACCTTGAAGAAGGTGCCCGTCTTCGCCCAGCCGTAGACGACGCGCGGCGTCGCGTTCATGTAGATGTTGCCGCAGCCGGAGGGCGAGATCATCGCGTCGGCCACGACCATGTACGCGAGCCAGCCGACGCCCAGCGCGAGCGCGATGTCGCGATACGGCAGCGAGAACGCGCGGCTCACGTCGTGCCAGCCGAGCGCGAGCATCGCGGTCGGGATGCTGCCCAGAAACGCGAGCTGCAGCAGCACGTAGATCAGCGTCGACAGCACGATCGACAGGATCAGCGCGATCGGGATCGTGCGTTGCGGATTGCGCACCTCGCTCGCGACCGACACGATCGGCGTGAGGCCGAGATACGCGAAGATGATGCCGCCCGCCGACACGGCCATCTCGATGCCGGGCATGCCGAACGGCGCGAAACCGTGGATCGTCAGGTTCGCGGGCTTGAAGAACGCGAACAGCACGCCGATCACCGACAGCGGCACGACGAACTTGAACACGCTGATCACGTTGTTCGCCTTCGCGAACGTCTTCACGCTCGAATAGTTCAGGTAGAAGAAGAAACAGAGGAGGCCCACCTGCACGAGCCAGCCGAGCGTCGTCGGCTCGCCCGAGCCCGCGGCCGTCAGGCCCGGAAACCACGCGGCCGCATACTGCCGCGCGGCCACGACTTCGATCGCGATCAGGCTCGAGAACGCGATCAGCGTGATCGCGCCCATCAGATAGCCGAGCAGCGGGCCGTGCGAGAACACCGGATAGCGGACGACGCCGCCCGCGCGCGGCAGCGCGGCGCCGAGCTCGCAGTAGACGATGCCGAGCAGCAGCACCGCGAAGCCGCCGAGCAGCCACGAGAGGATGCCGGCCGGGCCCGCGATCGTCGACACGTGGCTCGCGGCGAACAGCCACCCCGAGCCGAAGATCGCGCCGAGGCCGATGAACGTCAGGTCGGTGAGCGACAACTGTTTCTTGAACTTGCCGTGGCCGGCATCGGGAGCGGCGGGCCGTGCGAGCGGCACGGATCGTTGGGCGTTGCCTTGAGCGGGCATGGGCTTGTCTCCTTGATTTTTGATGGGCTTGCTTCGAGCGGCGGCCGGGGCGTGGCGGCTCGTGTGCGGCGGCGGCCGCGGTCGTTGCTGCGGTTGCAGTTACTTGCAGTTGCAGCTGCGGCTGCGGCTGCGGTTGCGGTTGCGACTGCGGTTGCGGTTGCGGTTGCGACTACGACTACGACTACGACTGAGGGTGCCGTTGCGGTGAGCGGGGCGGCCCGCGCGGCGAAGCCGTTCGCGTCGACCGGGTCGTTTGCGTCGTTTGCGCCGGTTCGGTCGTCCGGCACGGCTGCGGCGTGCCGGATCGCGCGGGCGCCGTACCGTCGCGGTTTCGCGCGCGGTGCGGCCGCCGCGCGTAACGGAAAGCCGGCGCGCGGGCCGCGCGCCGCGCCGCGCGAACGGCGGAGGGCACGCGGCGGCGCGACCGCGACCGCGACCGCGCACCGGCGCGTCCCGCGCCGGCCGCCGCGGGCGTGCGACGCGCGCGCGTCGATCAGAGGCCGACGTCCGGCAGCGTCGGACGCGTTTCGAGCGCCTTCGCGACGATCGCCTTCACCTGCGCGAGCGCGTCGCCTTGCAGCGGGAGGCGCGGCGCACGCGTGAGCGCGCTGCCTCGGCCGACCAGCTCTTCGCACAGCTTGATGCACTGCACGAGGTCCGGCCGCGCGTCGAGGTGCAACAGCGGCATGAACCAGCGGTACAGCGCGAGCGCTTCGTCGAAGCGCTTCTGCTTCGCGAGGCGGAACAGCGTCTCGCCTTCCTTCGGGAACGCGTTCGACATGCCCGACACCCAGCCTTCGGCGCCCACGGCGATGCTCTCGACCACCACGTCGTCGAGCCCCGCGAACAGCACGAAGCGCTCGCCGACGGCGTTGCGCAGGTCGATGAAGCGGCGCGTGTCGCCCGACGAATCCTTGAAGCAGACGATGTTCTCGCAGTCCTGCAGCGCGATCAGCACGTCGGGCGTCACGTCGTTCTTGTAGATCGGCGGATTGTTGTAGACCATCACCGGCAGGTCGGTGCCCTTCGCGACCGCGCGAAAGTGCGCGGCCGTCTCGTGCGGCTTGGCCGAATAGACGAGCGCGGGCATCACCATCACGCCGTCGACGCCGACGCGCTGCGCCTCGCGCACCGTGTTGCGCGCGAACTCGGTCGTGAACTCGGCGATGCCGGCGATCACCGGCACCTTGCCGCCCGCCGCGTCGCGCGCGGCCTCGATCACCTGGAGCTTTTCCGACGTGGACAACGACGTGTTCTCGCCGACCGTGCCGCAGACGACGAGGCCCGACACGCCGTCGTTCACCAGGTTCTTCACGACGCGGTGCGTCGCGTCGACGTCGAGAGAGAAGTCCGGCTTGAACTGGGTGCTGACGGCGGGGAAGACCCCGCTCCATTGAATGGCGTTACGGCTCACTGAATATCTCCTACGTTCGAATGGGGGCCGACGGGCGTCGTCGGTGCGTGAACCAGTATCGCCGCCGAAAAGCCGCGAGGCTTGAGCCTTTTCCAACCGTGAAAAGATGAAATCGGCACAATCGGGGCGCGATCGCCGGCGCGCCCGCCGGGCTGTGCCGATTTCGTCGCGCGCATCATCGAAAACGCACAAGCGGCGCGATGCGCGACAAGGGAAGCTGTGCGCATTTCCACCTTCGATCGACGCGACATGAAGCACATCCACATCATCGATTCGCATACGGGCGGCGAACCCACGCGCGTCGTCGTGTCCGGCTTTCCGGCGCTCGGCGGCGCGTCGATGGCCGAGCGCCTCGCGGTGCTCGCGCGCGAGCACGACCGTTTCCGCACAGCGTGCATCCTCGAGCCGCGCGGCAGCGACGTGCTCGTCGGCGCGCTGCTGTGCGAGCCCGTCTCGGCCGACGCGGCCGCGGGCGTGATCTTCTTCAACAACGCGGGCTACCTCGGCATGTGCGGGCACGGCACGATCGGGCTCGTGCGCACGTTGCATCACATGGGCCGCATCGCGCCCGGCGTGCACCGGATCGAGACGCCGGTGGGCGACGTCGAGGCGACGCTGCACGGCGATCTGTCCGTCAGCGTGCGCAACGTGCTCGCATACCGGCACGCGAAGGGCGTCGTCGTCGACGTGCCGGGGCACGGCGCGGTGACGGGCGACGTCGCGTGGGGCGGCAACTGGTTCTTTCTCGCGAGCGATCACGGCCAGCGCGTCGCGGGCGAGAACGTCGCGGCGCTGAGCGCGTACGCGTCGGCGGTGCGCGAGGGGCTGGAGCGCGCGGGCGTGACGGGCCGCGACGGCGCGCCGATCGATCACATCGAGCTGTTCGCCGACGATCCCGAGCACGACAGCCGCAGCTTCGTGCTGTGCCCGGGCCACGCGTACGACCGCTCGCCGTGCGGTACCGGCACGAGCGCGAAGCTCGCGTGCCTTGCTGCGGACGGCAAGCTCGCGCCCGGCGCGACGTGGCGCCAGGCGAGCGTGATCGGCAGCGTGTTCTCGGCGAGTTACGAACCCGCCGAAGGCGGCATCGTGCCGACGATTCGCGGCAGCGCGCACTTGAGCGCCGAGGCGACGCTCATGATCGAGGACGACGATCCGTTCGGCTGGGGCATCGTGTCGTGAGCGAATCGCGGACCGACGTCGTCGTGATCGGCGCGGGCATCGTCGGCGCCGCGTGCGCGCACGAGTTCGCGCGGCGCGGGCTGCGCGTCGTGGTCGTCGACGACGGCAGCGGCGGCGCGACGGGCGCGGGCATGGGCCACTTGGTCGCGATGGACGACAACGCGGCCGAGCTTGCGCTCACCCACTATTCGATCGAGCTGTGGAACGCGCTGCGCGACGCGATGCCCGACGGCTGCGCGTATCGCAACTGCGGCACGCTGTGGCTCGCCGCCGACGCGCACGAGATGGACCTCGCGCGCGCGAAACAGGCGGCGCTCGCCGAGCGCGGCGTCGCGGGCGAGCTGATCGATCGCGCGGCGCTCGCCGCGCTCGAGCCGATGCTGCGCGCAGGCCTGGGCGGCGCGCTGAGGATTCCGGGCGACGGCATCCTGTACGCGCCCGTCGCCGCGAGCTGGCTGCTCGGCCGGCTGCCGGGCGTCACGCAGCGGCGCGCGAAGGCCGTCGCCGTCGAGGGCGCGAGCGTCGCGCTCGACGGCGGCGACACGCTGCGCGCGGAGGCCGTCGTCGTCGCGAACGGCGTCGCGGCGCGCGCGCTCCTGCCGGAGCTGCCGCTGCGGCCGAAGAAGGGCCATCTGCTGATCACCGACCGCTATCCGGCGCAGGTGTCGCACCAGCTCGTCGAGCTCGGCTACGCGGCGAGCGCGCATGCGAGCGACGGCACGTCGGTCGCGTTCAACGTGCAGCCGCGGCCGACCGGGCAGTTGCTGATCGGCTCGTCGCGGCAGTTCGACACCGAGGACCCGCGCGTCGAGGCGCCCGTGCTCGCGCGGATGCTGCGTCGCGCGGTCGGCTATCTGCCCGCGCTCGCCGGCCTGAACGGCATTCGCGCGTGGACGGGCTTTCGCTGCGCGAGCCCGGATGGCCTGCCGCTTGTCGGCGAGCATCCGTCGCAGCGCGGGCTGTGGCTCGCGGTCGGGCACGAGGGGCTCGGCGTGACGACCGCGCCCGGCAGCGCGCGCGTGCTCGCCGCGCGGATGTTCGGCGAGCGCGCGGCGATCGACGTCGAGCCGTATCTGCCGGGGCGTTTCTTGTCGACGTCGAAATCGGCCGTGGCCGGAGAGCTTCAATGATCATTTATCTGGATCGCCGTCCGCTCGACGTGGCCGACGGCACGACCGTCGCGGCCGCGCTCGCACGCAGCGGCGACGACACGGCGCGCACGTCGTGCACGGGCGCCGCGCGCGCGCCGTTTTGCGGGATGGGCATTTGCCAGGAGTGCAGGGTGACGATCGACGGACGGCGCAGGCTCGCATGCCAGACGCTCTGCCGCGAAGGCATGCAGGTGGAGCGCACGCGATGACGAACGAGCATCTGATGGTCGACGTCGCGATCGTCGGCGCGGGGCCGGCGGGCCTCGCGGCCGCGCGCGCGGCCGCGCGGAGCGGCCGCACGGTCGCGATCGTCGACGACAACCCGCGCGCGGGCGGACAGGTCTGGCGGCAGGGGCCGGGCGCCGCGCCGAGCGCGCCGGCGCGCGCGAGCTTCGACGTGCTGCGGCAGCCGGGCGTGCGCCACCTGGCGGCGACGCGCGTCGTCGCCGCGCCGCAGCCCGGCGCGCTGCTCGTCGAGGACGCGGAGCGGGCGCTTTCGCTCGGTTACCGGAAGCTGATCCTGTGCTGCGGCGCGCGCGAGCTGCTGCTGCCGTTTGCCGGCTGGACGCTGCCCGGCGTGACGGGCGCGGGCGGGCTGCAGGCGCTGATCAAGGGCGGCCTGCCGGTGCGCGGCGAGCGCGTCGTGATCGCGGGCAGCGGGCCGCTTCTGATCGCGTCGCTCGCGACCGCGCGCGCGGCGGGCGCGCGCGTCGTCGCGGTCGTCGAGCAGGCGCCGCTCGACGCGCTCGCGCGTTTCGCGCTGTCGCTCGCGGCGACGCCGTCGAAGCTCGCGCAGGCGGCGCGGCTCACGCGCGGCTTTGCCGGCACGCGTTATCTGACGGGCGCGGTCGTGCGCGAAGCGCACGGCGACGCGCGCGTGCGTGCGGTCACGATCGAGCGGGGCGGCGCGCGCGCGATGCTCGAATGCGATCGCCTCGCGTGCGGCTTCGGCCTCGTGCCGAACGTGACGCTCGCGCTGGCGCTCGGCTGCGCGGTGCGCGACCGCGCGATCGCGATCGACGATGCGCAGCGCACGTCGGTCGAACACGTGTACGCGGCGGGCGAATGCACGGGCGTCGGCGGCGTCGAGCTCGCGCGGATCGAAGGCGAGCTGGCCGGGCTCGCGGCGGCTGGCGCGGACGCGGCGCCGGACGGCCGCGCGCGCGTTGCCGCATTGCTGCGCGCGCGTGCGACGTGGCGGCGCTTCGCGTCGCGGGTGGCCGAGACGTTCGCGCTGCGCGACGCGGCGCGCGCGCTGCCGCCCGACGACACGCTGCTGTGCCGCTGCGAGGACGTGACGATCGGCGCGGTGCGCGCGCACGCGTCGGCGCGCGACGCGAAGCTGCAAACGCGCTGCGGGATGGGCGCGTGCCAGGGGCGCGTCTGCGGCGCGGCCGCGCACGCGTATTTCGGCTGGGACGACGCGCCGCCGAGCCCGCCGCGCCCGCCGTTTTCGCCCGCGCGAATCGACACGCTGCTCGTCGCGCCCGACGACGCGCTCCTATAATCGACGCCATCCGTGTTTCGACGCGCGAGATCCGTATGATGACTTTGCTTGCCGTACCGCCCGAGAAGCTGTCCGCCGCGTCCGCCGCATCGGCCGCGCCCACGACGGCCGCGTCCGCCTCGGCCGGGGCGATGTCGGCCGCTTCCGCTTCCTCCGCTCAGCCCGCCCCCCCGGACGACGACGGCTTCGCCGCGATGCTCGCGCATTTCGCGCAGCTGGAGCCGGTGTTCGACGCGCTGCCCGACGTCGCGTTCTTCGTGAAGGACGTGCATGCGCGCTACGCGCTCGTGAACCGCACGCTCGCGCAGCGCTGCGGCTACAAGGACAAGCGCGGCCTGTACGGCAAGGCCGCGGACGAAGTCTTTCCGCGCCGCTTCGGCCGCAGCTATGTCGAGCAGGATCTGGCGATCATCGCGGGCGGCCGGCAACTGACCGATCAGCTCGAGCTGCATCTGTACTCGGGCCGCCAGCCCGGCTGGTGCCTGACGTGCAAGGAGCCGCTGCGCAACGCGCAGGGGAGGATCGTCGGGATCGCGGGGCTGTCGCGCGACCTGCGCGCGCACGAGAGCTCGCACCCGGCGTACAGCCGCATCGCGGACGTCGTCCGCTACATCCACGCGCACTATGTGCAGCCGCTGAACCTGAAGCATCTCGCCGGGATGGCGGGGATGTCGGTCGCGCAGCTCGAGCGCTATTTCCACAAGGTGTTTCATCTGACGCCGCGGCAGATGCTGCTGAAGGCGCGGCTCGACGCGGCGACCGCGCTCCTCGTCACGCACGACAAGGTGACGGACGTCGCCGCGCTGTGCGGCTATACCGATCACAGCGCATTCACGCGGCAGTTCAAGGCGACGGTCGGCGTGACGCCGACCGAATATCGGCTGATGTTGCAGGAGGGGCGGGGGGGCTGAGATCGGGGCTTGCTCGGGGTTCGCTCGGGACTTGCTCGGGACTTGCTCGGGCGGCGGCGCGCGGGCGATCGCGCGTCGCGGCTGGGCGGGCGAGCGGGCGGCGGGGTTCGGAGAACGCGCGCGGCTTGATCGAAGCGCCGGTCGGCCGGGCGTATCGCGAGATCGACGGCAAGCCGGCCCGGATGCCGAGCGTTCGAAGCCTCGCGAAACCGATAATCCTGGAAGCCGAAGCCGAAGCCGAAGCCGAAGCCGAAGCCGAAGCCGAAGCCGAAGCCGACGCCAACGCCAACGCCAACGCCAACGCCAACGCCAACGCCAACGCCAACGCCAACGCCGGAGCCGGAGCCGGAGCCGAAGTGGAAAGCCTCGAAGGCTTGAAGGCTTGAAGCGAAGAAGCGAAGAAGCGAAGAAGCGAAGAAGCGAAGAAGCCAAAAGTCGGACAAAAGACTCCACAGCCCAACCGCACGCCTCAATTGCGTTCGCCAAAAAAACGAACCGGCCCATCGGGCCGGCCATGGCGAAGCGTCGGCGGGCGCGACCGGCATCGGCCGGCCGTCGCCGAATCGATCGGACGATTATCGGTAGCCGAGGCCCTTCAGCACGGCGCTGCCGTTTTCCGTCAGACGAAAGGACGGCGCCGCATCCATGTCGGTGCGGACCATTTCGACGAGGCCGGCTTCCTGCAATGCTGGCAGTTCCGGCTTCGCGTTCGCGCCGATCGGCGCGTGCAGCAGGATCAGCAGCGTCGCGATCTCGTGATGGCTGAGCAGGCGGCGCAGCATGGTTTTCGGTTTGGCCGAGGGGGCGGCCGGGCGAACCGCGGCGGACGTGTCGACGGCGCTCATCGGGAACCTCCTGAAACGATACTGGTGACGGATGGTGCCGGCCGAGTCTTAAACGATTCTTAAAGCGGCCGCGTTCGGCCGAACGGAAGATTTACCGCATGTAACAGCCTTGCTGGACAAGGGCGGCAGTGTGGTCGGACCAGCCTGAATGCAACGCGCGCGGGCGTTTTTGCGATGTTGCGTCGCCGCACCTTCGGGTTGCCCGGAAGTCGCGTAGCGCACGCGTTCCGGCGCATTGGCCGTGCGCGTACGCGACAAGGCCGCGCAAGTCGATTTCGTGCTTGCCTCCGATCAAAAGCATGCCCGACGCATGCCCGACGTACCGCCCCAATCCGGACTCGGCATCGCCGGCATTGGCCCTCATGTCGAAGCCTCGAAGCCGCTCGTGCCGAAGCGGCCCGCGGCGATGTGACACGGGCCGAAGCGAAACGCAGCGCCCGGCCCGCGACGATTGCGGTCGCAGGCGACGGCGGCCGTGTGCCCGGGCTCGCGCGTGTCGACGCCGCGTCGCGGGCGGCGCATCCGTCGCACTCGGCATCCGTCGTACTCGAAGAAGCCCTGACTTCCGTATGGCCACCGGGGGACTAAGCTCTATGCAGGCGTGATCGACGCCGGCCGCTACCGGTTCCGCTCACGCCGCCCGCGCTGCTCCCGCTGCGTGCAGCGATTGCGCACATCTTCGGCGCAGCCTGCCGCGCGGCGATTCCAGCCGCGCGGCCAGCGCCCGCCGCCGGACGCGCCGCGTTCCCGGCCGCGCCGCTCGCGGCGACGCCCGAAGGCGGTGCGCCGGCGATCGTTGGCGGGCAGGCCACGGGCAGGCCACGGGCAGGCCGCGGGCAAGTCGTGGCCGCGCTCGCCTCTGTATCGGGCGTAAGGCCCGATCGAAACGTGCGGATCGCGAACGCAGGCGCGAGCGCAAACGCAAGCAGTATCGCCGCACGAGCACGGCGGCGAGCGACGTAACCGACGGAGAAAGCAGCATGATCGAGCTACGCGGACTCCAGGTCGACGAAGGTCTTGCCCGGTTCATCGAGCAGGAGGCGCTGCCCGGCACGGGCGTTGACGCGAGCGCGTTCTGGCGGGGCTTCGCCGCGCTCGTGCACGACCTCGCGCCGCGCAACCGCGCGCTGCTCGCCGAGCGCGACCGGCTGCAGCGCGAGCTCGACGGCTGGCACCGCGCGCACCCCGGACCGGTGCGCGATCCGCGCGCCTACCGCGCGTTCCTCGAGCGGATCGGCTATCTGGTGCCGCCGCCCGAGCGTGTCGCGGTGACGACGGCGAACGTCGACGCCGAAATCGCGTCGCAGGCGGGGCCGCAGCTCGTCGTGCCGCTGTCGAACGCGCGCTACGCGCTGAACGCGGCGAACGCGCGCTGGGGCAGCCTATACGACGCGCTGTACGGCACCGATGCGCTGCCCGAGGACGGCGGCGCGACGCGCGCGGGCCCCTACAACCCGGTGCGCGGCCAGCGCGTGATCGACTACGCGCGCGATTTCCTCGATCGCGCGGCGCCGCTCCTGCACGGCTCGCATCGCGACGCGCTCCGCTATCGCGTCGAGGGCGGCAGGCTCGCCGTCGACACCCGCGACGGCACGAAAACGCTCGCGCGCCCCGGGCAGTTCGCCGGCCACCAGGGCGAGGCCGACGCGCCGGGCGTCGTGCTGCTCACGCACCACGGGCTGCACATCGAGATCCGGATCGACGCGTCGGCGCCGATCGGCCGGAACGATCCGGCGCACGTGAACGACGTGGTGCTCGAGGCGGCGGTGAGCACGATCATCGATTGCGAGGATTCGGTCGCGGCCGTCGACGCAGACGACAAAGTCCAGCTCTACCGCAACTGGCTCGGGCTGATTCAGGGCACGCTGACCGAGGCGGTCGACAAGGGCGGGCGCACGGTCACGCGCCGCCTGAACGCGGACCGCGAGTACCGCGCGCCCGACGGCTCGACGCTGACGCTGCACGGCCGCTCGCTCCTCTTCGTGCGTAACGTCGGCCATCTGATGACGACGAACGCGGTGCTCGGGCGCGACGGCAACGAGATTCCGGAAGGTGTCCTCGACGGCGTCGTGACGACGCTTTGCGCGATGCACGATCTGCAGTCGAAGCGCAACTCGCGCACGGGCTCGATCTACATCGTGAAGCCGAAGATGCACGGGCCGGCGGAAGTCGCGTTCGCGGACGCGCTGTTCGCGCGCGTCGAGGATCTGCTCGGCTTGCCGCGCGACACGATCAAGATGGGGATCATGGACGAGGAGCGCCGCACGAGCGTGAACCTGTCCGCGTGCATCGCGGCGGCGCCGGCGCGCGTCGCGTTCATCAACACGGGCTTTCTCGACCGCACGGGCGACGAGATGCACAGCGCGATGGAAGCCGGGCCGATGTGCCGCAAGGGCGACATGAAGTCGTCCGCGTGGATCGCCGCGTACGAGCGCAACAACGTGCTCGCCGGGCTCGCGGCCGGGCTGCGCGGCCGCGCGCAGATCGGCAAGGGCATGTGGGCGATGCCGGACCTGATGCGCGCGATGCTCGAGCAGAAGATCGCGCATCCGCGCGCGGGCGCGAACACCGCGTGGGTGCCCTCGCCGACCGCGGCGACGCTGCACGCGCTGCATTATCACGAGGTCGACGTGCAGGCGGTCCAGCAGGAACTCGAAACGATCGACTACGCGCGCGAGCGCGACGCGCTGCTCGACGGCCTGTTGACGATTCCCGTCGTCGAGCGCGCCGCGTGGAGCGAGGACGAGATCCGCGCCGAAGTCGAGAACAACGCGCAGGGGATTCTCGGCTACGTCGTGCGCTGGGTCGAGCAGGGCGTCGGCTGCTCGAAGGTGCCCGACATCCACGACGTCGGCCTGATGGAAGACCGCGCGACGCTGCGCATCTCGAGCCAGCACATCGCGAATTGGCTGCATCACGGCGTCGTGACGCGCGCGTTCGTCGATGCGGTGTTCGAGCGGATGGCGCGCGTCGTCGATGCGCAAAACGCGGGCGACGCGCACTATCGCCCGATGGCGCCCGACGGCGCGAATTCGTACGCGTTGCGCGCCGCACGCGCGCTCGTGCTGGAGGGGCGCGACCAGCCGAGCGGCTATACCGAGCCGCTGCTGCACCGTTACCGGCTCGCGTTCAAGCGGCACCTGCAGGCGGGCTGACGCGGCGGCGGGGCGCTCCGCCGCCCGCCGCCATCGCCGCGCGTCCGGCGAAGACGCGCGTGCAAGGATGCGAGCGCACGCGGGCGGCGCGCGAAGCGCCGCCGACGACAAGGCCGACGACAAGGCCGACGACAAGGCCGACGACAAGGCCGACGACAAGGCCGACGACAAGGCCGACGACAAGGCCGACGACAA
>NZ_JPWT01000084.1:0-48813 GCF_000773065.1 Burkholderia sp. ABCPW 111
TGCTTTTCGATCGAGCAATTGCTTCCTCCGACATCCTTAAAATGAGGTGTCAGATTATGCAATCGCTCGAAAACCCTCCACGGTTTCCTGCGATGAACCTTTTTTATCGAGCGAGCGGACGACCGCCCGATCGGCTGCGCGAATCGAAGCCGAAGCCGAAGCCGAAGCCGAAGCCGAAGCCGAAGTCAATCGAATCGAGTCGGGTCGACTCGATTCGAATCGAGTCGAGTCGTGCGGCCCGCGCGAGCGATGCGCGCGCCCGCCGACGCAAAACACGCGCGCGCGCCGCATGCCGCGCCCGGCCGTCACGCGCCGCCGCGTCACATCACGCGAGCGCCGCCTGCGCGACCGTCTCCCGCACGCGCTTCGCCGCCTCGACCATCGCGGCGAGCGCCGCGTCGACCTGCCGCCACTCCCGCGTCTTCAGCCCGCAGTCCGGATTCACCCACAGGCGCTCTGCTGGAATCCGCTCGAGCGCGAGCAGGATGAGCCGCTCGATCTCGTCCGCGTCGGGCACGCGCGGCGAATGGATGTCGTAGACGCCCGGCCCGATCTCGTTCGGATACGCGAACGTCTCGAACGCGTCGAGCAGCTCCATGTTCGAGCGGGTCGTCTCGATCGAGATCACGTCGGCGTCGAGCGCGGCGATCGACGGCAGGATGTCGCCGAATTCCGAATAGCACATGTGCGTGTGGATCTGCGTCGCGTCCGCGACGCCCGACGACGCGACCTTGAACGCGCGCACCGCCCAGGCGAGATACGCGGCGCGATCGCGCGCCTTCAGCGGCAGCCCTTCGCGCAGCGCCGGCTCGTCGATCTGGATCATTCCGATGCCGGCCTTCTCGAGATCGAGCGTCTCCTGGCGCAGCGCGAGCGCGATCTGCAGCGCGGTCGTCGCGCGCGGCTGGTCGTCGCGCACGAACGACCATTGCAGCATCGTGACGGGCCCCGTCAGCATGCCCTTCACCGGCTTCGCCGTCAGGCTCTGCGCGTACGACGCCCAGCCCACCGTCATCGGCTCCGGCAAATAGACGTCGCCATAGATGAGCGGCGGCTTCACGCACCGCGAGCCGTAGCTCTGCACCCAGCCGTTGCTCGTGATCGCGAAGCCCCACAGCAGCTCGCCGAAGTACTCGACCATGTCGTTGCGCTCCGCCTCGCCGTGCACGAGCACGTCGAGCCCGTACGCGAGCTGCTTGTCGATCGCGATGCGCACCTGCTCGCGCATCGCCTCCAGGTAGCCGAGATGATCGAGCACGCCCTGCTTGAGCGCCGCACGCGCGCGGCGGATTTCCGGCGTCTGCGGGAACGAGCCGATCGTCGTCGTCGGCAGCGGCGGCAGATCGAAACGCGCGTGCTGCGTGGCCGCGCGCGCCGGGTAGGCGCCCGCGCGGCGTGCGTCGGCATCGGTCAGCGCCGCGACGCGACGCTTGACGAGCGGGTTGTGAATGCGCGCCGACGTACGTCGCGCGTTCGCGGCCGCCGCCGCATCGTCGAACTCCGCCGCGACCGCCGCGCGTCCCTTCACGAGCGCGTCGCGCAGCGCCGCGACCTCGCGCGTCTTCTGCACCGCGAACGCGAGCCACGCCTTCAGCTCGTCGTCGAGCTTCGGCTCGTGCGCGAGGTCGACGGGCGCGTGCAGCAGCGAGCAGCTCGTCGCGACCCACAGCCGTTCGCCGAGCGCATCGCGCACCGGCGCGAGCCGCGCTAGCGAGCGATCGAGATCATTGCGCCACACGTTGCGGCCGTCGACGATCCCGCACGACAGCACCTTGTCGGCCGGATAGCCCGCGACGAACGCGTCGAGCTGCGCGTCGCCGCGCACGAGGTCGATGTGCAGCCCCGCGACGGGCAACGCCTTCAGGAGCGCCGCGTGCTCGCTCGCGTCGTCGAAGTAAGTCGCGACGAGCAGCTTCGGCGCGTCGGGCGCGAGCGCTTCGTAGACAGGCTGCGCGGCGTCGCGCCACGCGGCGGGCAGATCGAGCGCGAAGATCGGCTCGTCGATCTGCACCCAGTCCACGCCCGCTTGCTTCAATCGCGCGAGCAGCGACCGATACGCGGGCACGAGGCGCGGCAACAGTTCGAGGCGATCGGCGAGCCCGTCGCGCGCCTTGCCGAGCCACAACAGCGTGAGCGGGCCGACGAGCGCCGCCTTCGCGCGATGGCCGAGCGCGCGCGCTTCGCGCACTTCGTCGAAAAGCCACTCGACGCCCGGCCCGAACGTCGTCGCGGGCGAGTACTCGGGCACGAGATAGTGATAGTTCGTGTCGAACCACTTCGTCATTTCCATCGCCGGCTGCGCGGCGTTGCCGCGCGCCGCCGCGAAGTAGTCGGCGAGCGTGAGCGCGCGCGCGTCGAAGCCGAACCGCAACGGCAGGCCGCCGACGTGCGCGAGCGTCGTCAACACGTGGTCGTACCACGCGAAGTCGCCGGCCGTCACGCAGTCGAGCCCGGCCGCGCGCTGCGCCTGCCAGTGCGCGGCGCGCAGCGCGCGGCCGGTCTCGACGAGCGCGTGCTCGGCGTCGGCCGACGCGCCTTCGCGCCAATAGCGTTCGAGGGCGAACTTCAGCTCGCGTTGCGCGCCGATGCGCGGAAAACCCAGGATGTGTGCGGTGGTCATCTCGATCCTCCAGAAGTGACCGGCAGTATCGGATTTGCCCTATCATTACTCAAACGAAAGTTTTTGCCGAATATCATGAATTCTTTTCAACATAGTAACCAGCCAGGCGCTTCTCGATGATCCGCTCACCGCTCGAATTCCGGCATCTGCAGACGCTCGCGGCGCTGCGCGACACCGGCAACCTGTCGCGCGCCGCGCAGGTTCTGTGCCTCACGCAATCGGCGCTGTCGCACCAGTTGAAGGCGCTCGAGACGCACTTCGGGCTGCCGCTGTTCGTGCGCAAATCCGCGCCGCTCACGTTCACCGCGGCCGGCAAGCGCCTGCTCGCGCTCGCCGGCGAGGTCGTGCCCGCGATCGAGGAAGCCGAGCGCGACATCGCGCGTCTCGCGCTCGGCACGGGCGGCACGCTGCGGATCGCGGTCGAGTGCCACACCTGCTTCGACTGGCTGATGCCCGCGATGGATGCGTTCCGGCAGCGCTGGCCGGAAGTCGAGCTCGACATCGTGTCGGGCTTTCACGCGGACCCGATCGGCCTCCTGCATCAGGACCGCGCGGATCTCGCGATCGTCGCCGAAGCCGACGCCGACGAAGCCGTCGACCATCACCCGCTCTTTCGCTTCCAGATCGTCGGGCTCGTCGGCAACGACCACGCGCTCGCGCAGAAGCCGTCGCTGTGCGCGGACGATTTCCGCGACGAGACGCTCATCACGTATCCGGTGCCCGACGAAATGCTCGACATCGTCCGGCAAGTGCTCAAGCCCGCCGGCATCGAGCCGAAGCGGCGCACGTCGGAGCTGACGGTCGCGATCCTGCAGCTCGTCGCGAGCCGCCGCGGCGTCGCGGCGCTGCCGCTGTGGGCGGTCGCGACTTACCTCGACAAGCGCTACGTGAGCGCGCGAGCGGTGCTGCGCGCCGACGGCTCGACGCTGTCGGGCGAGCTCTACGCGGCGACGCTGCCCGCGTTCTCGACGCGCCCGTACGCGGCCGACTTCGTCGCGACGATGCGCGAGACGAGCGCAACGTCGCTGCCCGAGATCGAGCTGCTGTAAGCGGCGCGGCGCGCCGTTCCGACCCGCTTTCGCCGAAAAACCGTCTGCGGCAGGTCGCCACGGGTAAAATCGAGCCTATTCCTATCCCAACATCCAACGCATTCGTCAGCCTCTCGGAGTTCCCCATGTCCATTTCCCGACGCACCACGCTTTCCAAGTATCTGATCGAGCAGCAGCGTGAGACCAACAACCTCCCCGCCGACCTGCGCCTGTTGATCGAAGTGGTCGCGCGCGCGTGCAAGGCGATCAGCTACAACGTCAGCAAGGGCGCGTTGGGCGATGCGCTCGGCACGGCCGGCAGCGAGAACGTGCAGGGCGAGGTGCAGAAGAAGCTCGACATCCTGTCGAACGAGATCCTGCTCGACGCGAACGAATGGGGCGGCAATCTCGCGGCGATGGCGTCGGAGGAAATGGAAACATTCTTTCCGATCCCCGCGAACTATCCGCGCGGCGAGTACCTGCTCGTGTTCGATCCGCTCGACGGCTCGTCGAATATCGACGTGAACGTGTCGATCGGCACGATCTTCTCGGTGCTGCGCTGCCCGGACGGCCAGCTGGCAACCGAGCAGTCGTTCCTGCAGCCGGGCACCGAGCAGGTCGCGGCGGGCTATGCGGTGTACGGCCCGCAGACCGTGTTCGTGCTGACGACGGGCAACGGCGTGAACTGCTTCACGCTCGACCGCGAAGTCGGCTCGTGGGTGCTCACGCAAAGCAACCTGCGGATTCCGGAAGACACGCGCGAATACGCGATCAACGCGTCGAACGCGCGCCACTGGTACGACCCGGTGAAGCGCTACGTCGACGAGCTGAACGCCGGCGCCGAGGGCCCGCGCGGCGAGAATTTCAACATGCGCTGGATCGCGTCGATGGTCGCCGACGTGCACCGGATTCTGAATCGCGGCGGCATCTTCATGTACCCGGCCGACAAGCGCACGCCGGATCGCCCGGGCAAGCTGCGCCTGATGTACGAGGCGAACCCGATGTCGTTCATCGTCGAGCAGGCGGGCGGCGCGGCGACGACGGGCCTGCAGCGCATCCTCGACGTGCAGCCGACCGGCTTGCACCAGCGCGTGCCGGTGATTCTCGGCTCGAAGAACGAGGTCGAGCGCGTCTCGCGCTACCACCAGGAAGCCCAGTCGTAACGCGACGTCGCGCGAGCGACGGCCGAGCGCGCCCCGCTCGTTCGCATTCGACGCGGCGAACGCGATGCCCGCCCGTTGCGGGCGTGCTCCGGTCGACCGGAGCACGAGAAACGCGAGCTCGCATGGAGCCGTCATGGTGCGAGCTCGCGTTTCGATCGATGCGAGGCCATCGAATGCCTGCGCAAAGCGGTGAATCGATCGACGGGAATCCCGATGAATCAAGCAGTTACCGGCACCAATAAGCATTCTCCACAATTTTTTGCCAAATCCTCTTGCCAGCGTGCCGGTAGCTCCATATAATTTCGTTTCTCTGTTGCCGGTGTAGCTCAGTTGGTAGAGCAGCGCATTCGTAATGCGAAGGTCGTAGGTTCGACTCCTATCTCCGGCACCAACAGATTCAAGGGCTGCGATGCGAAAGCGTCGCGGCCCTTTTCGCTTTCCGGCGTCGCGCTCGCGTCTTGCGTGACGGCGCGCATCGCGACATGTGCCGCAGCGTCGCTTGCGAGACGCATGCGGCACATGTCGGCACGCGCGTGCATCGAGAAGCCCTTTTCGTCGCGCCGCGCCGCCATCGAATGCGCACGTCGAGCGAATCGCCCACTGCCCCGCGTCCAGGCCGCGCCCGAAACCGTGATGAAGTCATTTCGAACTCGTTGCGAAATACGCCGTCCCGTTTCCGCGTCAATCAGATTGAGCCGGCCCGTGCGCCCCGATCCGCAAGACACGTCGAAGCTCCCGTCGCTGTCGGCGTTGCGCACGTTCGAAGGGTCCGCGCGCGGCTACAGCCTCACCGAAGCCGCGCATCATCCGCACGTCACGGTGGGCGCCGTGAGTCGACAGATCAAGATGCTCGAGGACGAGCTCAGCGTGAAGCCGTTCGACCGCGAGGCGAGCAGCCTCTAACGGGTGACGATCCGGTTTTTCTTCAAGTCCTGCGTGCATGCGCCTCCTCGTGATCCAACCCGCCAGTGCCGCGCCATCGCGGCGCCGTGGCGAACGCCTTCGCGCAGTGCGTCCGGCAGACGCTTGCGCAACGACGGCGCGCGGAGAATCGCCTCGGTGATGCCGGCCGGCGTCGCCGCGCGGCTCAGGCAAGTCTGCGTCTCGCTCACGCTCAGCACCCGGCCGCACGCTGCGCCCAATCGAGAACGCCGCGCCAGTCGCCGAGCCCGCACGCGGCTGCGCATTCGAACACATCGTCGACGCACACCGCGATACCCGGCCGCATCGCAATACGCGAGCGCAATAGGCAGACACGGGCCGAGGGCCGTGAGCGCGTCGAATGGCGCTTCGCTGCCCAGCTCGACGACTCGCGTTCCGATGCGCTCGAACAACGCCTTCGCGTGCGCGCTCGCGTCGCCGTAGCACGCGCCGATCGAGCGGCCGGCGGCGATCGTGTCAGGAGAACTGATCATCGCCCGCGCGGGTCGACACTCATCGCGCACTTGGCGCGCGCGGATGCGGAGCTCACGCGGGCGGCGGCACCCGAGCTCGCCGAGAAACGCGCGCCGCCCGCCCTCTTTCGCCCAGCCATTCAGGAGCGTGACGATAAGTTCCCCGAACGAAGCGTGGAATGGCCGCCGCGCCGCCGCCGTTGCCCGCGGCGTTGGCCAGGTCCACCCGATCCACGTCGAGCGCGCGCAGCGAACGCTTATAAGACGTCGACGGCAACGCATATTTCGACTTCACGAGCGGCATCGCCGTGCTCGACACCGGGCATCGGCATCCGCGAGTCGCGGCCGCCGTGCAGGCGCGGCTCGCGCACGTCCGCAACCAGTTGCCGGCCGCAGATGCACTCGATGCGTCGTTGCCGTGGACGCCTATCACCGAGCGCGACAACCGGCTCGCGCAAGCGGGCGCGACGGTCGCGATCGCATGGCGGTTCACGCGCATGATGTTGCCGGCCATCGTCGACGAAACCGCTCATCCGCATCTGACGGCATTCTCCGCGTCCGCGGAGGACACGCCGCTCTTCGCCGCCTTTCCGCTCGCTTGAGACCGGCTGAAACCGACTGAATCCGACGCGCCGGCCGAGGCGTCGCACAACGAAGCGTATCGCGTCGGCGTTGCGGCGCCGAACCCGTTTCAACCGAACGAAACGCGCACGCGTGCGTTCTGCCGCCGTGAACGGTGGCGCACCGCACGGTGCGCCGATTCGTCGCCGCCTACCGTGGAAACTTTCGCATCGCGAACGACTCGGCATTCGCTGCGGCGCCGCATGCGCGACGTTCGCCGCCGCGGCCGAATCACCGCAAAAGAATCGCGCGCGGATTTTTCTTACGCTTTTATTTCAATGCGCGTACCGGCGCCCGTCCGACAAAAAATATTTGGTCAATTCGGACGAGATGCGTAACATTACTTAACGATCCTGACCCGTCTATTGAAGTAAATTGCGGGGGGCGACGCTCCGGGATCGGCGTGCGATCCGCGTCACGTCACAGGCAGCGCCCGACGTCGGTTCATTCGTGGGAATTAACAAAGGAGAGAACCACCATGGCTCATGGCTTGATTATGTGGCTCATCATCGGCGCAATCGCGGGCTGGCTCGCCGGCCTGCTCGTGAAGGGCGGCGGCTTCGGGCTGCTCGTGGACATCATCGTCGGCATCGTCGGTGCCGTCATCGGCGGCTGGCTCGCCGGCATTCTCGGTATTCACATCGGCGGCGGCTTCATCAGTTCGATCATCGTCGCCGTCATCGGCGCCGTCATTCTGCTGTTCGTGATCCGGCTATTCAAACGAGCCTGACGCCTGCTTCGCCCGGCGCGCCGCGCGGCCGCCGGGCGCTTGCGCCGCATTTCCCGTCTCGCGGCCACCCGCCGCTTCTTCGCATTCCCGATCGTCCAATCCCCTCGTTTCGCGCGAAAGGCATTCGCTCGCCATCGCACCGCACATGCACGCTCGAACACGACACGCGGCGCGATGTTGCGCGATGCGCGCCGCCGGCAAAGCGGACGCAGCGCCCGCTTGCCGGCGACGGCATGCGCCGCGCGCCGATCGTCAGGGCTCCCGACGTTGCAGCCACGCATCGAGCACGGCCGGCGCGAGCAGACCGCTCTTCGCGCGGCGCATGCCGTCCGCGTCGATCCACAGCGTACGCGGCAGCTCCCCGCGCCAGCCCGGATCGAGCGCCACGCGCAACCTTTCCGGCATCGGCTCGGCGTTCGCATATTGCATGACGTTCGGGGGCAGCTTCATCTGCGCGAACGCGCCGGCGAGCTGCGGCGCGTGCTCGTCGAGCGAATCGAGCGCGACGAGCGCGATCCGCACCTGCGGATGGCGCCGCTGCCATTCGACGAGATGCGCGGCGTTCTCGCGGCAGTAGCCACAGTCGAGCGACCAGACTTCGACGACGAGCGGCGCGCCGCGCCCGCTCGCATAGAGCGACGCGACATCCGCCGCGCGCAGCGGCTGCGGCGATTGCGGCGATTGCGGCGGTTGCAATTCGCCCGCGATGCTCGACGCCGCGATCGCGAGCGCAGCGAGCATGAGCATCCTGCGCTTCATCGTTGCCCCTCCACGTCGATCAGCCGGTAGCCGTCGTTGCGCGTGCGCCATGACAGATAGACGCGCCCGCGATCAGTCAGCAATTGCGGATTGTCGCTCGCGCCGGACGTCTGCGCGATCGTGCGCGGCGCGCTCCAGTGCGCGCCGCCGTCGTCGGAGCGGCGCAACTTGATGCGCATCGTGTCGCCGTCGAACGCCTTCCATGCGAGCCAAAGCGCGTCGCGCGGCGCGACGATCGCCGCATGCGACGCCTGCTCGTTCGGTGTCGCCGGATCGTCGCCGAACGCGAACGGCGTGCCGAGCGGCGCGCCGCCCGCATCGAGCCGCGAATAGAACACATCGGCCCTGCCGTCGACGACGCCGAACCACGCGAGATGCCGCACGCCATCGTTCGTGATCGCGAGCGCCGGTCCGTGATCCGGACACGCTTCGACATGCCAGTTCGAGAACGTCGCGCGCACGGGCTCGACCGCGCGATCCGCCGACACCGGCAGCACCGCGATCGCGTGGTCGCGAATCTGGCCGGGAAACACGTTGCGCCACGCGGCCTGCACGCGCCCGTCGGGATCGGCCGCCATCGCGATCCGGCAGCATTCGCA
Organism: Burkholderia sp. ABCPW 111; assembly: GCF_000773065.1. NCBI lineage: Bacteria > Pseudomonadati > Pseudomonadota > Betaproteobacteria > Burkholderiales > Burkholderiaceae > Burkholderia > Burkholderia sp. ABCPW 111. The sequence continues at coordinate 8,915 of NZ_JPWT01000084.1, forward strand.
CGTGTGGTCCGTCACCTTGCGCTCCGGCGCGAAGGTCGCGCCGCCGTCGGCCGACACCGCGTAGTAGATCGCCGCACCGTCATACGCTCTCCCTGAGCGCTGCGCGGCGAGAAGGTCGCGCTTGTCGATCCACGCGGCGAAGACGCGGCCTTGCGGATCGACCGTCAGCATGTCGAAGCGATGCGTGATCGCCTGCCGGTCGCGATGCACGGTGACGGGCACGGACCACGTCGCGCCGCCGTCGAGCGAGCGCGAGAAGCGCACCATTCCGGTGTACGGCGCATCGAGCGGCATCGACCACGTGACGTAGACCGCACGCCCGTCCGGGCTCGCGGCAAGCTTCGGCCGGTTCTCGGCGCTCGTGTAGACCGGCTCGGGCAGCGCATTGACCGTCGCGGGCGCGGACAGCGTGCGCCCCGCGTCGTCCGAATGCGCGACGACGACGTGCTGTCCCTCGACCCACGCGACCCACAGCCGATGACGCGCATCGAACGCGGCGCCCGTCGCGAGCGGCGCTTTCTGCGCGGCGCCGGCAGTTGCCGAGTCCATTGCCATGTGAGCGGCATGCGGCGCGGACGCCACCGCAGCCGGCCGCGCGTCGTGCGCGAGCGCACCGCAGGCGAGCGCGAGCAGCGCGACGCCTGCCGGCCCATGCTTCAAAGCGACCATTTCAACTCTCCATAGAAGGTGCGGCCCGGATACGGGTGGAACACGTAGTAGCGGCGATCGGTCACGTTGTCGATGCCGAACGACGCAAGCCAGTGGCGATCGAAACGGTAGCGCGCCTTGAGATCGACGACCGTATACGAGCTGGTGCCGCCGTACACGTTCGGGTTCACGTCGCTGTTGTCGAGCGTGCTGAATTGGCGCCCCGAATAGCGCACGCCGACGCTCGTCATCCAGTGCTCGTCGAAGCGGTACGACGCGAGCAGGTTCGCGCGCATGCGCGGAACTCTCGGCCAGCGCGCGCCGACGTAGCTCGGATTCGCCGCGTCGGCGAGCGTCTGCGCGTTCGTCGCGGAGACGTTCGCGTCGACATCGAGCCCCTTGATCCCGACGTCCTGCCCCGAGAACGCGAGTTCGACGCCGCGCACGCGCACGCGCCCGACGTTCGAGATGTTCGTGTACGTCGAAGCGCCCGCGACCGTCGTCTGGCTGTAGATCGAATTGCGCAGGTCGCTCTGGAACACGCTCGCGCGCACGACGCCGAAGCCGACGTCGCGCTCGGCCGTGAAATCCCAGTCGATCGCCTTTTCCGGCTGCAGGTTCGGGTTGTTGTTGACGATCGCGTTGTTCGAGATCGTTCCTTGAAACAGCTCGGCGACGGTCGGAAAGCGCGTGCCCGTCGCAAACGACAGCCGCAAGCGCCACGCGTCCGCGGGCTGCCATTCGAGCGCGAGCTTCGGCGACAGCGCGGTCGCGCCGCGATCCGCATAACCGAGCGTCGCGCCCGCATTGCCGAGCTCGCCGCCGTACGCGTCCCAGCGCTCGTAGCGCAGGCCGAGCGTCGCGAGCCAGCCGGGCGCGAAACGCCACGCGTCCTGCGCGTACAGCGCCTGCGTACGCGTGTTGCCGCGATAGCTGTTCGCGAGCGTCGTCGGCGCCGCGTTCCGCCAGTCGGCCGTGTTGTAGGTCGCGTTGCGCAGGAAATAGGTGTCGAAGTGATAGCCGAACGAGAAGCGATGCCCGCGCACGTCGGGCGATTCCGCGCGCAGATCGACGGTGCGCCAGCCCGTGCCCTCGCCATGGAACACCGTGCCGGGCCCGCCGTCCCACGCGCCGGGCGGTGCGCTCGACGCGCTGCGCAACACGTCGCGCGACACGTCGTATGCGGAAGCGCTCGCCGACAGCTTCCAGCCGGACGCAAGCCGCGCGTCGAGCCCGAGCCCGTACAGCCAGTTCTCCTGGTCGCCGTTCTGCGGCGCGAATGCGGTCGGCGACACCGTGTAGCTGCGCCCGCCGAACGACACGTTGCCGCCGTACACCGGGTTGCCCGCCGCATCGCGCAGGAACGTGTCGCCGTGCTGGCGGTAGTGGTTCTCCCAATGCCCGAGCGTGACCGTCGCGTCGACGTGGTCGGTGAACGCGTAGCCGAAGCGCAGCGTCTCGTTGAGCTGCTCGGTGCGCTCGATCGTCTGCGCGCCGACGATCGTCCGCGGCCGGCCGTTCGGGCCGACGTCTGAGGCCGCGCCCGTCACCGGCACCGGCGCGCCGAGCTTCGGATCGTACGCGGCGTTCGGGCTCGCGTACTGCATCGGCTGACTGTCGTTCTCGAGCCGGTCGAGCGACAGCGCATACCAGAAACGTCCGATCCGGTCGGCGAGCCGCGCGGTCTGGTGATTGCCGCCGAAGCTGTCGGCGAAGCCGTAGCCGTCACGGTAACGCTGCGTGAAGAACTGCGTCGACACCGACGCCTCGAGCCGCTCCGGCTTGCGCGTCGTGATCTGCACGGTCGAGCCGATCGCGTTGCCCGGATAGAGCGCGGAAAACGGGCCGTACAGCACGTCGACGCGCGCGATGTCGTCGGGCTGGATCAGCGACCAGCGCGGCGGATACGAATAGCTCGAACCGAGCAGATTGGACAGCAGAAGGCCGTCCGCATAGACGAGCCCGCGCGCGCTCTGCAGCTCGTTGAAATCGCGGCCGGCGAACACGGAGTTGCGATCGCCGATGTAGCGGCGGCGCACCATCAGATTCGGCGCGTACTTGAGCGCGTCTTCGGTCGTCACGTTGACGTGCGAATCGATCTGATCGCGCGTGAGCGACTCGACGACGCCGGGCGTGTCGGGCGCGAATGAGGGGCGCTGCGCGGTCACGGTGACGACATTCAAGGTTTTCCCGGATGCCGTCGTCGCGGCGGCGGCGTCGGACGTTGAATCGGCAGGGGCGGCGCCCGTCGGCGCCGCATGAGCGGCCGGCCAGGCGAGCGCCGCGGCGCAGGCGGCCGCGAGCCGCCTGCGCGCGGCGAGCGCGGCAAGAGCATGAGACATGGAGAAGCAAATCCTGAAAACGTGGTCGGCGGATCGCCGCGCATGCGAACGCACGCCGCGCCCGTCTTCGCAGAAGAACGGACGTGACGCCCGACGTCGCGCGCGCGACGGCGCTCACGCGTGGCAACGCGCGAGCGGGCTGCTGAGATCAGACCGGGACGGTTTCAGGCGGGGCGCGCGGCTGCGCGATGCGCACGCCGCGGCGGAAGAAGACGGCGGGCCGCTCGACGCGGCTCGCATACGCGAACGCACGAACGAAGCACGGCAACACGGGCGCGCTCGAACCGAGCGCGACGTTCGCGGCGAAGCCGGGACAGTAGACGCAATGAGCGACGTGCGCGAGCGCGCCGTCGTCCTTGCGCGTCTCGCCCGCGCCGACGATGCGCTTCGCGCCCGCTGCGCTGCACAACTCGAGCGCGAACGGCGCGTCGGCCGCATTCGAGGCGGCGCGCGCGTAGCCGATGACGGGCGACAGTACGTTGAGTACCAGCGCCAGCCAGACGAGGCTCATCCATCGCGTCGAACGTTTCATCGCAGCTCGGGAAAAAGAGGCGCGCAGTATAACAAGTCAGTTTGCGGCTGCGCTTCGAACGATGCGCATCCGTTCGGAAACGCGCATTGCCGCAAATCAACGCAAATGCATGTACCGTTTAAGCAACAGAGACAAAATCTAACGATTGAACACTGGCACAAAGCAAAGCTGGCGTTCGATAATTCTCTTACCCAAGGAGAGAGAACATGGACGAAAGGCCAACCCGCATTCCGCCTCCCGAGAAGGTGATGAGCCCGGACCCCGAGCCCGTGGCCGTCGAGTTTCTCGCCGAGCTGCCCGAACATGTGCGCGCGTTTTTCGACGAGCAGCACAAGCTGTGCACGCCGAAGTAACCGTGCACGGCCCGACGGCGCATCCGTGCCGGTGAATCGTCGCGTGCTCGCGAACGCTTCCTTGCGCACCGCCGCCTTCTCGTCTCGGCAACCCATACCGAACCCGGGCCGCAACGGCCAGCCGGGTCGAGGCTGCTGCGTCCGCTGATCCCTCGCTTGCGCCGCGTCGCTGCGCAACGTCTTCGCTTATTCTTCTGTTTTTTCCACCACTCGGCTCCCGCAAGCCGGCATTGTCGTTTTTCGCCATGAAACCATCTCTTTGTGCAAGCCTGGCTGCCGCCGCGCTCGGCCTCGCCGTGCTGACCGCGCCTCGCGTCGCCGCCGCCGACGGCGACGACACCGCGCTCACGAACCTCGTCGCGCTCGCGTCGCAGCGCCTCGCGCTCGCCGAGCCCGTCGCTCAATGGAAGTGGATCAACAAGAAGCCGATTTCGGACCCGCCGCGCGAAGCGGCGCTGCTGGCCGACGTCGAAAAGCGCGCGACGGCGAGCGGCGTCGATCCCGCTTACGCCCGCACTTTTTTCGACGACCAGATCACCGCGAGCAAGCAGGTGCAGAACGCGCTCTTCGCGACGTGGCGCGCGACGCATGGCCCCGAAGGCCCCGCGCCCGATCTCGCGACGAGCACGCGGCCGCAGCTCGACCGGCTGACTCAGTCGCTGATCGCTGCGCTCGCGCGCGTCGCGCCACTGCGGGACGCGCAGGATTGCCCGTCGCGTCTCGCACGCAGCATCGCGAACTGGAAAACGCTGACGCGCTACGATTCGGGCCAGAAGGACGCGCTCGGCACCGCGCTGTCTCACGTCTGCACGGCGGGCGGCGCAAGCGCCGTCGGCTAGGCGGCAGCGGACGCGGCGCCCGCGAGCGGGATCGGTTGCAGCCCGCGCGCAAGATGCGTTCGCAGAATGCGGCGCACCGCGGGCGCCGCCTCCGCGTCGCGTCCGCCCGCCTCGCGCGCTTCGGCCGCGAGCGCCGCGGCCTGCTCGATCGACGCCACGGCGCCGACGTAGCGCCAACCGTCAACCACATGAAAGACGCTCGACTCGCCGCGCTCCTCGAACGCGACCGGCCCGTCGAACGGCCAGCCCGCGTCGCCCGCGGCGCTTCGGCCCAGCCGCCGGTTGAACGATGGCGCGAGCGACGCAATCCAGTCCGCCTCGGCCAGCAGCGCGCCGAGCTCGCCGCCCGTCTCGCGCCACTCGACCCGCCTAACCAGCTGCGCAAGCCGCATTTCCTTCGACGAGCGCCGCTCCCCCGTCAACAGCGCGCGCAGCCTCTGCCGGACCCGAACGCTGCGGCCGACGTAGATCGGCACATCGTCGTCGCCGAAGAGCGCATACACGCCGCAGCCGGCGGGCGCGCGCTCCAGATGCGCCTCCGTCAACGTGCCCGCGAGCCGGAAACGGCGCGTCGTGCGCGCGATTTGCTCGCGCAACTGATCGGCCGGAATCGCGTCGTGCAATGTTTGCCAGAACTGCCAGATGAGATCCGCGTCGGCGAGCGCCCGGTGGCGCGCCGAAGGCGTGAGCGCGTGCCGCTCGATCAGCGCGTCGAGCCCGTGACGCGACTCGCGCGGGAAAAGCGCGCGCGACAACCGCACCGTGCAAAGCACGTCGGGATTAAACGCGAAGCCCGCGCGCTCGAATTCCGCGCGCAGGAACCCGCGGTCGAAGCTGGCGTTGTGTGCAATGAAGAGCTTGCCGTCGAGCCGCTCGAACAATGCGGATGCGATGTCGGCGAACGTGGGCGCGCCGCGCACCATGGCGTCGGTGATGCCCGTGAGTTGCTGGATGAACGCTGGAATCGGCTGCCGCGGATCGACGAGCGTCGTCCAGGTCGACACGTGATTCGCATGCACGGCGACGACGCCGATTTCGGTGATGCGATGCTCGACGGCCGAACCGCCGGTGGTTTCGAGATCGACGAACGCGAGCGGCGTGTCGATCGCAGGGTGGAGCAGCGGCGAGACGGACATGGATGGCGGACGGACGGCACTTCGTGTGTTGTCGGACGGACGCGGGGGCGGCCCCGGCGCTAGCAGTCCCTATTCTACTCGCCCAAGAAATCAAAACCCCCGCCTAGGCGGGGGTTTGCACGGCCCTCGGCGCGTTTCAGGCGTTCAAAGCGCCTGAATATTCGCGGCCTGCTTGCCCTTCGGGCCGGTTTTCACTTCGAACGACACACGCTGATTCTCCTTAAGGGTCTTGAAGCCCTCCATCCTGATTTCGGAGAAATGGGCAAACAAATCTTCGCCGCCATTGTCCGACGTAATAAAGCCGAAGCCCTTAGCATCGTTAAACCATTTCACGATACCGGTATCCATATTCCTAGTTCCCCACTAAATAAAAATAAAACACGGGCTACGCCCTTATACCGTCACACAAAGCTCCGACGCTTCCTCTACCCCTTCTTTCGACGTGCGGGAAGCACTGCAAGCTTGGTGGTGCTTTTATAAATGGGAGAATCCAATTCAGTCAAGAAAATTTTTGATGACCGCTTATACGATTTGATAAGAATACAACTGGAATCGGTACACTAGGAGCGAGAAATTAATTAACCGCAACAACACCTGTCATTATTACCGGGGTAGCTGACTATTAAAATCCGCAAAAGAAAAATCTACCGCGATCGAGCGAATTGACGAGGCTTAGTATTTGTCCGGGTTGCGGTGCGCAAGAACCTTTGCAATGCTGAGCGTCGCCCCGTAGGGCGCGGGAGACTGTCATGCTGAACGGCATCAAACGCTTCGCACACCGGCTCGGCATTGCGCGCCGCAACAATTCGACGGGCCGCGCGCCGGCGGCGCCCACGATGTTCGCGAGCGAATTCGATGCGACGTGGCATGGCGATCATTGGCAGAACCTGCTTGCATCGCCGCTCGATGCGCGTCACTACGTGATGGAAGACTGGGCGCAGCCCGTCCTGCCCGCGCAGGAAGAGCCGACCGACGCGTCGCCTCCACCCAGGCGCCGCAGGCGCTGGTATGAACAATAGGAGCGGGCAAAAAAAAGCGCGACCGGAGAGTCGCGCTGACAAAGGTTTGGAGATCTTTTCCGTCAACGAAAAAGTCTGCTTTGGTAAGCAGAAACCTCAGTATAACGAGTTGACTCCCTTTCATTAATCGTACTCCCCACAAACCTCTATTGCCGAAGTGTCAATAATCGCGCGCATGCGGGATGCACCTCGGCCGGCTCTCCACCGATTGTCGCTGTCGCGCAACGCCGCCGAAGGTTCGGGAGCGGAAAAATATTTGCCCAATCCAGCCCAAAGCCTTGCCCCGCAAGGGTTTCCGCCGCCACGCCAATTATTGCTGAAAAGCAAATACATTATTTCTTAATCCGGATTCATCGGCTTTCGGCAACGCTCTTTTACACTGCGGATAGCTTGTGATGACGGGCGGCGGTATGCGCCCGAGACATGCCCCGGCTCGGTTTCTCGCAGCAGCCGCCGGGAACATCGAAGAACAGGTCAGATATCGTTATCCACCCTGTTTCGGACGGAGATAAACCCAATGAAAAAGACCCTCATCGTTGCCGCTCTCTCTGGCGTCTTCGCGACGGCCGCCCATGCGCAAAGCAGCGTGACGCTGTACGGCCTGATCGACGCCGGCATCACCTACACGAATAACCAAGGCGGCCACAGCGCGTGGTCGCAATCCACCGGCTCGGTCAACGGCAGCCGCTGGGGCCTGCGCGGTGCCGAAGATCTCGGCGGCGGCCTCAAAGCGATTTTCGTGTTGGAAAACGGCTTCGGCATCAATAACGGCACGCTGAAGCAGAACGGTCGCGAGTTCGGCCGCCAGGCGTTCGTCGGCCTGTCGCACGAGCAATACGGCACGCTGACGCTCGGCCGTCAATACGACAGCGTCGTCGACTACCTCGGGCCGCTGTCGCTGACGGGCACGCAATTCGGCGGCACGCAGTTCGCGCACCCGTTCGACAACGACAACCTGAACAATTCGTTCCGGATCAACAACGCCGTCAAGTACACGAGCGTGAACTGGGCCGGCCTGAAGTTCGGCGCGTTGTACGGCTTCTCGAACAGCAACGAGTTCACGAACAACCGCGCCTATAGCGCGGGCGTGTCGTACAGCTACGCGGGCTTCAACGTCGGCGCCGGCTACCTGCAACTGAACAACGACTTCGGCCCGACGGTGTCGAACGCATCGGGCGCGGTCGCACTCGACAACACGTTCGTCGGCAAGCGCCAGCGCGTGTTCGGCGGCGGCTTGAACTACACGTACGGTCCTGCGACGGCTGGCTTCGTGTTCACGCAATCGCGCGTCAATCGCGCGACGGCGATCGGCGCGAGCGCATCGGGCCTCTCGAGCGGCATCGCGCTCGACGGCACGTTCATGCGCTTCAACAACTATGAAGTGAACGCGCGCTACGCGTTCACGCCGGCCTGGACGGTCTCGGGCTCGTACACGTACACCGCGGGCTTCATCGAGAACCATCACCCGGGCTGGAACCAGTTCAACCTGCAGACGGCCTACGCGTTGTCGAAGCGCACGGACGTGTACCTGCAAGGCGTGTATCAGAAGGTCAACAGCGACGGCACGGGCCTCGGCGCATACATCAACGGCATCGGCGGCATGTCGTCGAGCGAAAAACAGGTCGCCGTCACGGCCGGCCTGCGTCACCGCTTCTAACCGGTCCTTCGGGCCCGATCAAAAGCGCCCCTTTCGGGGCGCTTTTTTTATGATCGATCGGATGGGCACGGAGCTGCTTCGCCCGAGTGCGCGCGATGTCGGCGGCATGTCTGCGCGGCTCGCGAGCCGCGGATGCATTGCTCGCGGCCGGCGTGCGAGAAGAGCAACGCGCTCTCCCCTCATGACTCACGCCGCGCCCGGCGCCGGGTAGCGAACGTCGAGCACGTCGATCGGCTCCGGCCCCACGGGCGTCACCAGCGTGACCGTGTCGCCGACGCGCGCCTTCAGCAGCGCACGCGCGACGGGCGAGATCCAGCTCACGTGCCCGCGATCCAGATCGACCTCGTCGACGCCGACGATCGTCACCGTATGCTCGGCGCCGTCCTGCGTCGCGTAATCGACGGTCGCGCCGAAGAACACCTGATCCGCGTTCTCCTGGCGGCTCGCGTCGACGACTTCGGCAAGATCGAGACGCTTCGTCAGAAAGCGGATGCGGCGGTCGATTTCGCGCAGACGCCGCTTGCCATAGATGTAGTCGCCGTTCTCCGAGCGATCGCCGTTCGATGCCGCCCACGACACGAGCTTCACCACCTCGGGGCGCGCTTCGTCGATCAGATGCAGCAACTCATCGCGCAGGCGCTTGTGGCCCGCCGGCGTGATGTAGTTCTTCGCGCCGGGCGGAATCGCGGCCTGCGCGTGATCGAGGTCGTCGTCGTCTCCGTCCGACTCCTTCACAAACGCCTTGTTCATGATGCAATTTAAGCGACTATCGGATGCTGTAAGGTTACACGAACAGCCTTATCTGATAAATCGTGGAGAAAGGCTTCCCTTTTTAAATTTGTTTGCTATAATCTCACTTCTGCGTGCGGCTGTAGCTCAGTTGGATAGAGTACTTGGCTACGAACCAAGGGGTCGTGGGTTCGAATCCTGCCAGCCGCGCCATTTTTTCAAGGGCCTTCTCGCGAGAAGGCCCTCTCAGTTCAAAGTTGTACCGCTTTGCGTGCGGCTGTAGCTCAGTTGGATAGAGTACTTGGCTACGAACCAAGGGGTCGTGGGTTCGAATCCTGCCAGCCGCGCCATTTTTGAAGGGCCTTCCTCCGGGAAGGCCCTTTGTTTTTGCGCGCGGATGGATGCGCCCCGCCGCTCCGCACGGCCGGCACTGAAAGCCCGCGCCCACCGCCCTTTCCTGCGCCTCTCGTCGCCGCGCCGCGCTCCAGACGAAAACGGCGGCCCGAAGGCCGCCGATGCCGCGCTTGCCTGCGCCCGCGCCGGGCGCCATCCGCACGCTAGTAATCCTGCCGCTCGCGATCGATCCGCATCCCGCCGTCGTGGCGCGCATGCACGACGTCGTCGTTCGAGCGCTCGCGCATGATCCGCATCACGTCCGGATTCGTGCGAACGCGGCGCATCACGTTCGCAAGATGCACGCGATCGCTCACCTGGATCACGAAGCGCAACACCGTCGATTCGTGCGTCAGATCCTCGTCCATCGCGATATGGACGATGTTCGCGTCGGCCGACGTGATGTCCGCCGCGACGCGCGCGAAAATGCCCTTCGTGTTCTTCACGAGCGCCTTCACCGCGACGTCGAACAGGCGGCCCGGCTGCGGCGCCCATGCGACGTCGATCCAGCGGCCCGGATCGCGCCGGTGAATGCGCTGCGCGACGCGGCAGGCCGTCGTATGAATCGCCATCCCGAGCCCGATGCCGATGTAGCCCATGATGTCGTCGCCCGGAATCGGCCGGCAGCACGCGGACAACTGCACCGACATCCCCTCCGTGCCGGTGATCACGACGGGCGGCGCGTGGTTGGCCGCGTGACGCTCGGCGCGCGGCAGATCGTCGTCCGCATCGCGCCCGCTCATCAGCACTTCGATTCGCTTCGCCATCACGGCGGCCACTCGGCGGCCCAGACCGATGTCCGCGAAGATCTCCTGACGGCTCTTGTTGCCCGTCCACTGCACGAGCTTTTCCCACACCTCGGGCGCGACGTCGGCGAGCGCGAGCCCGTAGCCCTTCAGGCTCTGGTCGACGAGGCGCTCGCCGAGTTGCACCGACTCGTTCAGGCGCATCGTCTTCAGATAATGCCGGATCGCCGAGCGCGCCTTGCCGGTGCGCACGAAGCCGAGCCACGCAGGGTTCGGCTTCGAGTACGGCGCGGTGATCACCTCGACGATGTCGCCGCTTTTGAGCTCGGTGCGCAGCGGCAGCAGTTCGTTGTTGATCTTCACGGCGACGCACTGGTTGCCGAGATCGCTGTGGATCGAGTATGCGAAGTCGAGCGCGGTCGCGCCGCGCGGCAGCGCCATGATCTTCGACTTCGGCGTGAACACGTAGACCGCGTCCGGGAACAGGTCGATCTTCACGTGCTCGAGGAATTCACTCGAATCGCCCGCCTCGCTCTGGATGTCGAGAAGCGACTTGAGCCATTGATGCGCGCGCTTTTGCACGTCGTTCAGATCCGCGCCGCCGTTCTTGTACAGCCAGTGCGCGGCCACGCCCGCCTCCGCGATCTCGTGCATCTTGCGCGTGCGCACCTGGAACTCGATCGGCGCGCCGAACGGGCCGACGAGCGTCGTGTGCAGCGACTGATAGCCGTTGACCTTCGGAATCGCGATGTAATCCTTGAACTTGCCCGGCACCGGCTTGTAGAGCGCGTGCAGCACGCCGATGCACGTGTAGCAGTCGAGCGGATGCTCGACGACGATCCGGAAGCCGTACACGTCGAGCACCTGCGAGAACGACAGCTGCTTGTCGCGCATCTTCTTGTAGATGCTGAAGATCGTCTTTTCGCGGCCGGTGATCTCGGCGTCGATCTTCGCGTCCGCCATCGCGCGCTGCACCGACTCGAGGATCTTGCTGATCACTTCGCGGCGATTGCCGCGCGCGGCCTTCACCGCCTTTTCGAGCGTCGCGTAGCGATGCGGATTGAAGTTCGCGAAGCTCATGTCCTGCAGCTCGCGATACGTGTTGTTCAGGCCGAGGCGGTGCGCGATCGGTGCGTAGATGTCGAGCGTCTCGCGCGCGACGCGGCGGCGCTTTTCCATCGGCACCGCGCCGAGCGTGCGCATGTTGTGCAGGCGGTCGGCAAGCTTCACGAGGATCACGCGCACGTCGCGCGCCATCGCGAGCAGCATCTTGCGGAAGTTTTCCGCCTGCGCTTCCTCGCGGCTCCTGAACTCCATCTTGTCGAGCTTCGACAGCCCGTCGACCAGCTCCGCGACCTTGGGGCCGAAGCGCTCGGCGAGCTCGCTCTTCGTCACGCCCTGGTCTTCCATCACGTCGTGCAAGAGCGCCGCCATGATCGCCTGGGCGTCGAGCTTCCAGCCGGCGCAGATTTCCGCGACGGCGACGGGATGGGTGATGTAGGGTTCGCCGCTCTGGCGATACTGGCCGAGGTGGGCTTCGTCGCTGAAGTGGAACGCCGCCTTGACCTCTTTGATTTCCTCAGGACTGAGGTAATCGGCAAGCGCGGCCGTCAGCTTCGCGATGGAAACGACGCCGTGCTTGCGCGGCTGCTCCGGCGTCGCGGTCGGCCCGAACAGATGGCGAAACGACTGTTCGAGGACCGCGTCGATATATTGACGCGCGGGGGACGGTGCGGTGGCCTCGGCGTGCCCGGCCCCCGAGGAGGCGGACGATGGTGTGGTGCTCATTTTCGCCTCCTGGGTTCGCTCGTCGGTTGCGCGTGGACTACATGGCTGAAGAAACCGAGTGTGCCTTAAACGGGCACTTTCTTCAGCATTTCGACACCGACCTGGCCGGCCGCGATCTCGCGCAGCGCGACGACCGTCGGCTTGTCGCGGCTTTCGATCTTCGGCGTATGGCCTTGCGCGAGCTGCCGCGCGCGATAAGTGGCGGCGAGTGCCAGTTCGAAGCGGTTCGGAATCTGCTTCAGGCAGTCTTCAACGGTTATGCGAGCCATGTTGGGTCGTTCCTTCTGAATATGTTCCTTATTCTACCTTATGTGCCTCGTTCGCCGCCGTCACTCCGCGTGCGGCAGATGAATGCCGAGCTCGACGAAAAGTTCGGTGTGCCGCGCATATTGCGACGTGAAGCGCAGGCGCGTCGCGGCGACGATGCACTCGAGCTCGGCAAGCGCGTGCTCGAAGGTTTCGTTGATGACGACGTACTCCGCTTCCGCGGCGTGCGCGATCTCGCTGCCCGCCGCGAGCAGGCGCCGCGTGATCACGTTCGGCTCGTCCTGCCCGCGCTTTTTCAGGCGCTCCTCGAGCGCGGCGAGCGACGGCGGCAGAATGAAGATGCCGACCGCGTTGCGGAACTGTTTCTTCACCTGCTGCGCGCCCTGCCAGTCGATTTCGAGCAGCACGTCGTGGCCGTTCTTCATCTGCTCTTCAATCCAGACGCGGGACGTGCCGTAGTAGTTGCCGTGCACTTCGGCGCTCTCGAGAAACTCGTGGCGCGCATGACGCTCGCGGAAATCCTCGACCGTCGTGAAGTGGTAATGCTGGCCGTCCTGCTCGCCGGGGCGCGCCTTGCGCGTCGTGTACGAAATCGACAGGCAAATCTCCGAATCCTTCGACAAGAGCGCGTTGACGAGTGTCGACTTGCCCGCGCCCGACGGCGCGACGACCATGAAGAGATTGCCGGGATAGACGCCGACGTGCAGCGAATGCGCTGCCGCGCCGTCGCGGTTCGAATCGGTCATGTTGCGTTACTCCAGGTTTTGCACTTGCTCGCGCATCTGCTCGATCAGCAGCTTGAGCGCCATCGACGCGTCGGCGAGCTCCTTCGCCGCCGCCTTCGAGCCGAGCGTGTTCGCCTCGCGGTTCAGCTCCTGCATCATGAAATCGAGACGCTTGCCGACGCGGCCGCCCTTCTCGATCACGTGGCGCGTCTCGTTCAGATGCGCGGTGAGGCGCGACAGCTCCTCGGCGATGTCGATGCGGATGCCGTACATCGTCACTTCCTGACGAATGCGCTCGGCCGCCTCCTCGCGCGAAGCGATGGGCGCGCTGCCTACCGGCGCCGCGATGCCGAGCGCCTCCTGCAGCCGCTCGACGATCTTCTGCTGGTGCTTCGCGATCAGCTCCGGCACGAGCGGCGCGATGCGCGCGACGATCGCCTCCATCTCCGCGACGTTCGCGAGCAGCATCGCCGCGAGCTGCGCGCCCTCGCGCGAGCGCACGACGACGAGCTCGCCGATCGCTTCCTTGCCGCATGCGAGCACCGCCTCGCGCAGCGCCTCGGCGGACACGCCGCTCTCGGCAAGCACGCCGGGCCAGCGCAGGATCTCGCCCGAGCGCAGGCGGCCGACGCCCGGAAACGCGTCGAGCACTGCGCGCTCGAGCTCGGCGAGCTGGCTGAGCGCCGCGTGGTTCAGCGCGCCCGCGTTCACGTTCTGGTCGCCGCGCTGCAAATTGATGCGCACGTCGACCTTGCCGCGCGACAGCTTGTTCATCAGCATCTCGCGCAGCGCCGGCTCGCACGCGCGCACATCGTCCGGCATCCGGAAATTGAGGTCGAGGAACCGCGAATTCACGGTCCGCAGTTCGACCGATACGCTCGTGCCGCCGTTGCCGGAGGCCGTCGTGAGATCGCGCGTCGCGCTCGCGTAGCCCGTCATGCTGTAGATCATCGTTCGTCCCGTCGTTTGATGGCCCAGCGGGCCAGGAGGATTCGAGACGCCCGGCGCTTGCGAGGCGCGGGGCGCGAAACAGCCATTATCCCATTTTTGCGGGCCGGACCCGCCGGGCCGACGCGCCGTGCGCGCGGTAAAATTCAGCTTTCTCCTCTGCACATTGCCCCGATGACGAATTCCTCCCCACGCCCGAGCGGCCGCCGCGCCGACCAACTGCGCGACGTGCGCATCACGCGCCACTACACGAAGCACGCGGAAGGCTCGGTGCTCGTCGAGTTCGGCGATACGAAAGTGATCTGCACGGCGAGCGTCGCCGAGCGGGTGCCCGAATTCCTGCGCGATCGCGGCCAGGGCTGGCTCACGGCCGAATACGGCATGCTGCCGCGCGCGACGCACACGCGCAGCGACCGCGAAGCCGCGCGCGGCAAGCAGACGGGCCGCACGCAGGAAATTCAGCGCCTGATCGGCCGCGCGCTGCGCGCGGTGTTCGATCTGAACGCACTCGGCCCGCGCACGCTGCACCTCGACTGCGACGTGATCCAGGCCGACGGCGGCACGCGCACGGCAAGCATCACGGGCGCGTTCGTCGCCGCGCACGACGCGGTGACGAAGCTCGTCGCGGCGGGCAAGATCGCGCGCTCGCCGATCACCGACTACGTCGCCGCGATCTCGGTCGGCGTGTTCGGCGGCGAGCCCGTGCTCGATCTCGATTACGACGAAGATTCCGCGTGCGACACCGACATGAACGTGGTGATGACGGGCGCGGGCGGCTTCGTCGAGGTGCAAGGCACCGCGGAAGGCGCGCCGTTCTCGCGCGCCGAGATGAACGCGCTCCTCGACCTCGCGCAAGCCGGCATCGGCGAGCTCGTGCGCCTGCAGCGCGCCGCGCTGGAGGCCTGAGATGTCGCACGCATCGAACGACGCCGCGCTCTCGCGCATCGTCCTCGCGTCGAACAACCCCGGCAAGCTGCGCGAGTTCGCCGCCCTCTTCTCGACGGCCGGCATCGCTGTCGTGCCGCAGGGTGAGCTCGGCGTATCGGAAGCCGACGAGCCGCACGTGACGTTCGTCGAGAACGCGCTCGCGAAGGCGCGCCATGCGTCGCGCGCGACGGGTCTGCCCGCCGTCGCCGACGATTCCGGCCTGTGCGTGCCCGCGCTGCTCGGCGCGCCGGGCGTCTACTCGGCGCGCTACGCGCAGCGCGCCGGCCGCGAGAGGAGCGACGCGGCAAACAACGCGTATCTCGTCGAGCAACTGCGCGACGTCGCCGACCGGCGTGCGTACTACTGCTGCGTGCTCGCGCTCGTGCGCCACGCGGACGATCCGGAGCCGATCGTTGCCGAAGGCCGCTGGGCGGGCGAGATCGTCGATGCGCCGCGCGGCGCGCACGGCTTCGGCTACGATCCGCACTTCTTCGTGCCGGCGCTCGGCGCGACGGCGGCCGAGCTCGAGCCGGCCGCGAAGAACGCGGTCAGTCATCGCGCGCTCGCGCTGAAAGCGCTCGTCGCGCGGCTCGGAGAGATTCGATGAGCGACGCCGCCGCCAACGGCGCGCGCGTCGTCGCGACGTTCGCCGCGCCCGGCAAGATCCGGCTCGCGTCGCTGCCGCCGCTCGCGCTGTACGTGCATTTCCCGTGGTGCGTGCGCAAGTGCCCGTATTGCGACTTCAATTCACACGAATGGAAGGACGGCGGCGCGCTGCCCGAGCGCGACTATCTCGACGCGCTGCGCGCCGATCTCGAGCACGCACTGCCGCTCGTCTGGGGACGCCAGGTGCATACGGTGTTCATCGGCGGCGGCACGCCGAGCCTGCTGTCGGCGGCGGGCCTCGACCGGCTGCTTTCCGACGTGCGCGCGCTGCTGCCGCTCGACGCGGACGCCGAAATCACGCTCGAAGCGAACCCCGGCACGTTCGAGGCGGCGAAGTTCGCGCAATTCCGCGCGAGCGGCGTGAATCGCCTGTCGATCGGCATCCAGAGCTTCGACGAGGCGCACCTGAAGGCGCTCGGCCGAATCCACGACGCCGCGCAGGCGCGCGCCGCGGTCGAGATCGCCGCGCGCACGTTCGACAATTTCAATCTCGACCTGATGTTCGCGTTGCCGAGCCAGACGCTCGACGAATGCCGCGCCGATCTCGAAACCGCGCTGTCGTTCGCGCCGCCGCATCTGTCGCTCTATCACCTGACGCTCGAGCCGAACACGTATTTCGCGAAGTTCCCGCCCGCCGTGCCGGACGACGACATGTCGGCCGACATGCAGGACTGGCTGCACGAGCGCACCGCGCAGGCGGGCTACGCGCGCTATGAGGTGTCCGCTTACGCGAAGCCGCATCGGCAGTGCAAGCACAACCTCAACTACTGGCGCTTCGGCGACTATCTCGGCATCGGCGCGGGCGCGCACACGAAGCTGTCGTTTCCGAACCGAATCCTGCGTCAGGCGCGCTACAAGCATCCGGCGACATTCATCGAGCAGGCGAAAGCGGGCGCGGCGGTGCAGGAGGAACGCGAAGTCGGGCCGCGCGATCTGCCGTTCGAGTTCATGCTGAACGCGCTGCGGCTCGTCGAAGGCGTGCCCGTGCACAGCTTCGCCGAACGCACCGGCATGTCGCTCGCCGCGATCGAGCCCGCGCTCGCGCAAGCCGAGCGACGCGGCCTCATCGTCCGCGATCACGTGCGCATCGCGCCGACGCCGCTCGGCCAGCGCTTCCTCAACGATCTGCAGGCGCTTTTCCTGCGCGACGAATGACCGGCTGACGCTCGATCTGCACCCAGGCGACGCTCGGCCGAAGAACGAGCGGCCGATGCGCAAACGCGCGAATCGAACGCGGCGACGCCGACGATTCGCGCGCCATTTCGGTTACAATGCACGGCCTTGGAAGCGTGGCCGAGTGGTTTAAGGCACTGGTCTTGAAAACCAGCGACGGGCAACCGTCCGTGAGTTCGAATCTCACCGCTTCCGCCAGGACACGCTTTCCCCACCCCTCAAGAAATGCCGCAAAACCAAGCCAGACAAGGGTTTGCAGGCCATCCAAGCTTTCGTAAGCCTCCAAGAAAAGTCGTAAAATTCCAGATTTTTCCGGGTACTTTTCCGGGTACTTTTTGGACCTATAACGACAATGCCTGAGAGCCTCCTACGTCATCTGCAATGCCGCGCGGCCAAGCCGCGCGAACGCGTCTATCGTCTCAACGACGGCGGAGGTCTTGCGTTACAAGTCAAACCGAACGGCCTGAAATACTGGCAATTCCGGTACATGAAGCCGGACGGCCGCGAAGGCTTGATACAGATCGGCCCATATCCACGCGTCACGCTAGAGGCCGCAAGAGCGGCACGGAACGAGCATCGCGCGGCCGTGCAGGGCGGCAACGATCCTGCGATGCTGCGCAAGCAGGAGAAGGCCCGCCGCAAGATCGACGCAGCCCGTGCGCTGAATTTCAAGCAGTGCGCCACGGCGTTTATCGAGGCGCGTAGTGCGGAATGGGTGAATCCGAAGCACACGCAACAGTGGACGAACACCCTCGCGACCTACGCCTATCCCATCATCGGCGCATTGCGCCCCGCCGACATCGACACGGACCTCGTGCGTCGAGTGCTTGAGCCGATCTGGCTAACGAAAAATGAGACCGCATCGCGCCTGCGCGGCCGAATCGAAAACGTGCTGGATTGGGCGAAGGTTCGTGGCCTGCGCGACGGCGAGAAGAGGTACGCCACCAATTGAGCGAGGGGGCGAGCGTCGCGAGCCTCGCGAAACGGTATGGCACAAGCCGCCAGACGATCATGCGGATACGTGACGCGGCGTAACGTGCGATCGTCCAAAGTCACTTCTCACGGGCCGCAAGGCCCGTTCTTGTTCGTTAGAGCATCTTAAGAGGACGGCGAGAGTTTCTGCGTCTTGTGAAGTTCGACCCAGTAGCCGTTAAGTTCGCCGTCTGGTACGTTGAAGCGCTGCAACCATGCTTCCGTTGCCACGCGCGTATTAAGCAGGGGCGCGGTGCTATCTATCGTGCCGCTTTGCAGGATATCGGACGAGTCCGCCACGATCGGACGCAACGCGTGGTTCAGCAGTACATACGCGGCGGGAGGACGAGGGGGTATCCCGTTCCCCACTGGTACACCTGCGACCGGCTCCGTACCCGCCTGAATGATGAGGCCGCCATCACCAAGCGGCGTTTTGCGGAACCAGTCCGGGGGAAGCATCAAGCTGTCCGCACCGCCAGCGCTGCGAACGAGATCGGCATCGAGCGCCGTCAACCAGTCAACGGTCTTGATCTTGCCCGTTAGGTCACGAATAGAGGTGCTGGCGGGTTCTCCGACGTCGATACCTGGGCCGTACCGCCGGCACCAAAAATACTCGCTCGCTTCATTCGCCTCAGTTTCGAGCGGGGGAAGATTCACGCCGAATCCACCGTGTCCCCAAATGGTTGGAACCGTTGTGGCGAACTCCGCAAACATTGCCTCAAATGCACCAGGGCAAATTTGCAGGAAACGTCGCGGAACGGTGAACACCATTACGTCGAGGCCGCGGATTTCCATTGCGGCTTGCCAGTCTTCTAGGCAGAACACGGAGAACTCGTAAAAACCTGTTGCGAGCTTGTGGTCCGCACTCGTCGTCATGGACACAAGGATTTGACCACTCGGCAATTCGCTTGCCAGTCGCGGGAAGCCACGAGCCTTGTCGAATGCCACCGGGCTCTTGCCCTCTTCGTAGAACCAGCGCATCGGTCCGACCTTGGGCGGCTCAAGCCCCGCAGCCTTCGCAGACGCGGATTCGTAGTCTGTAATCGTCGTCAGGTAACGATCGTAGCAACGCACAAGCGCTTGCCGAACGGCCTGGGTGTGGCCGCCTTTGAAGTACAGCGCGCCGCGCACGACTAGCGCCGCGCCTACGATCGCCTTTTGATACGCAGGCTCGTAAAGCCCGAATGGGAGAGTGTCTTGTCGTCGTGGATCATTGGCCCACGCCACCAGCTCGTCATGCGTCATGATCTTTAGGGAAATACGGAAACGCCGGGGTTTTGCGGAGGAAGTGGCAGCCCTGACGGCCCCATGCTGCTATGGCTTCCTGCGTCGTTCCCGAAAACATCATCGGTTGCGGAATGGCTCTGTGTTGAGCGGGCCGATTGCGCCTCGGACTGTTTGTCCGAACACCCGCAGTTGGCTCGACTCAGCGGAGCATACTTGCTTCTGCTGCCGGCAATGCGAACGTACGAATCTCTTTGCCCTTTCCCAAAGCCGTCGTCGAATTTCATCTCTACCACCTTCTTGATATTCGATTGTACGGGTGGCTGAGAAGGATCATGCACGATAACAACGTCGGGCCGGCGAACGCCGGGACCGCCTGCTGCTTTGTCCCTGCGATAGCCCCCTATCCTCCCCGGCCATTTATCGCGAATCCAGTCCAACAGCGAGTCGTGCGATTGCAGTGGATCGTCGTCCGACATGATCGGGGCGGGCGGCTCCTGCCTCATGTCATACGAGACTTCCGGCAAGTATTCCGTCGGGTTGCCGCTCATCATGCGCGACGTTTCGTTCGCCAGGTCCAGCCGCTGCGCGACGCATGCTTGTCTAAGTATGCGTCCGCCACCCCGAGTCGCGACGCCAATGGCGCTGCATTTGCACAATGCGTCGCAGAGCACCTTCTTGTCGTTTGGCGAAAGGCCCTCTGTCGCACCTACGACGGTCGTTTGCCCGTCGCCGCTTCCCGAGCCCCCAACCGCCGAACCACCCGAATACCCGCCGCTCATGCTTCTTCCACGCCCGCAGTTCGAGCCGAGCCCGGTTGATTGAATGTGAGCGACGATGCCTGATGAGTGCTCAACCAATCCGTATGGCCGCTAGCGTCAGTGGTGCCCTGAATCGTCTGGCCGTCTGCTGACGTCACCGTGTATGGATGATTCGCGATGGGCTCGCGCGTCTTGTCGTCGACGAGTTGGAAGCGTCCACGGTATGTCTCGTTGCCCCGTGCCGCCGACAACGGAACCACGCTTTTCCCCGTGCCGACCGGCCCACCCGCTCCCGACGTCAGCTCAACCGTCGCCGTGCCTTGCGAGGCGATCAGCGTCGCGCCGCAGGCCGTCTTGTCGCCTTCGGTCGCCACCGGCCTGTCGCCAAACGTCATGCTCCGATTCCGTACGCCAACGATGGGGTAGATGCCGCCGCACTTCGGGCACGACACCATGTCACCCTCAAGCGCCAGCGGCTTTCCATAAACGATGTTGGTCGACGTGCCCGCCAGCACACGGCCACCGTGGGAAGTCGTGTCACCTTCCCGGATGAGTGCAGAACCCATGCCGAATCCTCAGTGGAAAATCCGCGAGGACTTTAGCATGTGACGAAGAAGGGCAACTATCCTGTCAATGTTGACGGGCAAGAAGCGGCCTCGCTCAGATCGCCCGAGGCAGTCGTGCTGCTGATTTGATCGCGGGCAGCGCCGCGAAGTATGTCTCACCCGCTTCCTAACGTAGGTAGATCCTCTATCCGTTGGAAGCACGATTCGCTGATCGCACAATGCGCTCAAACAATCAGCCAAGCTGGCGGCTGCGCCGCCAGCTTCCTGTGTCAATTTGGCATCGGAACAGCATCAGCAACTCGTCGTCTGATGCAGTCCGTTGCGTTCATCTATTCAACTGCACTTCGACAACAGGCGCATCCACCAACACCTTCAAGAGCTCCGGCTGACGATCCAGCAGCTTCAGCAGATTGACCACGGCCGCCACGGGCGTGGCATCGCCGCTCTCATAACGCGAGAAGGCGTTGTGTCCGCCACCGGTCAAGCGAGCGGCCTGCACTTGGCTCAGATGCAGTTTCTTGCGAATGCGACGAATTTCATGCTGCGTGTGCTCGCGTGCCTGGAGCACCAGCGCGTCACCGGCTTCTGCGTACCGCATCGCGCTTTGCGGATCGAATTCAACCTCGTCGCATGCCTTGCAGCGCCAGCCAGACAGTCCGTGAACTTGGGCGCTGAATGTTTCGTGCTGAATCGTAAAAGATTCGTTCTCGAACCGCGTCATGCCATTCCGGGTGCCGCAGTTCGCGCAGTTGCGATGTTTCATGTCACTTCTCCTTGAACTGAATGACCGGCGCCCCGTCGCTTCGCTCGGTAATCTTGATGTAGGCCAACTTGCCGTTGGGCGTGCCCGCGTGATACACGTCCTGCCATACCGTGTGATCGCCGTAGGTGGTCATGGATTTGAAGAAATTGCCGCCACGCCTATGTGACACGGAACTTAAGCCAGCAACGACGGCAAGCATGTCCGCGCTGGTGAGCCCCATGGCTCTTCCGCCATCAAGGGCAGTCTTCGTGAACGCGGCTGCCCCCAACCTGGCGACGGTGGCCTGAACGGTGGCGAGTTTGTAGTGCGGCGTGTTCTTCTCCATGCACAAACATTACCCTATAAGGGTTATTTTTGCAAGCTGCCGATCTCCGTGCGGCGGACACATCGCCCGCGCTTTCCGCCCCTTCAAGCGCCGTGGCGGGGGAGAAATTTCTTTGCGCGCAGCGCTCCAGACAGCGAAGCAATTCTCGAAGCAACCAAGTGGGATCGATGAACTCGACTATCTGCCTCCAACTCTCTCTCCAAGAAAATTGGTGTTCTGGAGATACACTTGGAGACAAGGAAAGTCTTACTGGATAAGGCTTTTCGGCCGACTTTGACGATTATCTCCAACTCTCCAACGATTTCTGCTCCTGCGGTGAAGCAAAGACGCCTGGCATCATTTGCACAATGGACGCCTTATCCGGGTACTAAATAGAGTACTTTCGGAACCAGAAATCCCGAACCCCTTGCCAAATAAGGCAGTTTGGCGGAACAAAAGGCGGAGACGACATTATCGAAGCCGGTCAAAGCCTTATAGGACGAAAGGGTCTATTTTTCTGGGTACTTGGTCGGGTACTTTTTCACTTTTTTCCACGAAACCGTTGATACACAAGGCAGTTTGCATGACACCGCTTCCGCCAGCGCACGCCTCCCCCGCCTCTCAAGAAATGCCGCAAAGCCAAGCCGGACAAGGGTTTGCGGGCCAACCAAGCTGTCATTGGCTTCCAAGAAAAGTCGCAGATTTTCAAAATCCGCCGGATACTTTTTCGGGTGCCTTCGGGATCGGAACCTGCAACGACGGTGCCCGAGAGCCTCCCGCGTGACCTTCAATTCCGCTCGGCAAAGCCGCGCGAACGCATCTACCCTACCGCCCGCCGATCAGCGCGTGACGCGGCCTCGAGCCCCATCAGCCGAGCCAAGAGCGGCCATTTGACGAGCGCATCCTCATAAATCCGTTGAGCCTGCTCGTCGACGTAGTGCCCCGCGTCGAATCCCGCAACGTACTGCGTAAGCCCCGTCAGGTCGTTGTCGGGCTTTCCGTTTCGCGTGCTCATCGCTCCCCCACCCATACGCCGTCGGGCGTTCGCACCACGTAGCCGTCCGCGGTCTTCACCGTCACCGTGCCCTCGTTCTCGCCGACCATCTCGGTCTGCGGAAGATCCGCCGCGTAGCGCGACAGCGTCGCGCCCGGCCTGAACGGCGCGCCGCTCACGACGTTCGACAGCAATTGCGCGAGCGCGAGAAAGCTCGTCGGCTCGTCGATCACCGTCGTCGCGCCGTGATTGCCCGGAAAACCCACGAGCCGCACGCCAACGGGATCGTGGATGATGCGCGGCGTCGGTATTTCGCGCAACCCCGCGACCTGGTTGCGATCGCCGCGCAACGCCGCGCCGTGCTCGGGCACGACCACGATCGCGGCTCGCCTGCCCGACGACGCGATCAGGTCCGCGAAGCGATCGAAGTCGTCCATTAGCTTGCGCGCGCGCAGCGGGTACGAATCGAGGCTCGTCAAGTGGCTGCCCGGCAGTTGGTTGCCGTCGTGCAGGCTGATCGTGTTGTAGTACAGCGCGACGGGGCCCGCGGTCGTGCCGCGCTTCGCGTACCAGCTCGCGAGCGTCGCGTAGTCGTCCTTGACCGGCGAGCCGTCGAACGCGTGCATCGCGACGGGCGCGTCCGCGTTCGACAACACCGGCGCGTTCGGCGCGCCGATGTTGTCGCGAACGACCTGCAGGAAGTTGTCGAAATGGCCGTCGTGATTGAGCAGCGTCTGCGGCGCGAAGCCGGCTTCGGCCAGTTGCGCGAACAGATAGCACGACGAGGACGCCGGCTTGTACAAGTCCGCATGCGCCTCCTGTCCGCACGTTGCGCGCAGCACGCGAATCGCGGCCGGCCCGCTGTAGCTCGCCGCCGTGCTGAAGTTCGTGAACAGATAGTCGAAGCGTCCGAGCAGCGGATGATTGCGCAGCTTCGCGACGTCGAGATCGTCCCACGACAGCGAGCACACGTGCAGCACGATCACGTCGAACTGCGTGGCCGGATCGATGCGCGGATGTCCGAACGTCACGACGCGCTGCGACTCGCGCGTGCGAAACGCGGCAAGCGCCGCGTTGTGATCGAGCGCACGCGCGGCGTCGCGAGCGTCGGCGGCAGACGAGCCGGCGCCCGCCCGCGCGCCGGCGACGATCGCCTCGCCCGCCTGCCACATCGGTATCACGATCAGCGCCGCCAGCACGAACGTCGCGACGCGCACCCAGCGGTTCACGATCCCATAGACGACGATCGCGGCGATCGTCGCCAACAGCAGTGCGGGCGGCACGTATCGCGACGCGAGTTCCATCCAGTAAGCGAGACTGAACGACTCGAGGCCGCCGAACGCTTCGACGATGCGGGCGGCTGGCGGCAAGCCGGCCTCGCGGTAGATCAGCGGCACGGCGAGCGCGAGCGCGATCACGTGACGCAGCGCCTGCAATCCGCGCCGACGAATCGGCGCGGTCAACGCGAGCGCAAGCGCCAGGCCGACGTTCGCGAGCCAGAGCGGCTTCAAGTGCCCGGTCGCAAACAGCACGATCTTCAGGATGAAATACAGATTCCAGATCGTCATAGCCGCGGCTCCGTGTGATTCGTCTCGTCGTCAGCGCGCACGCTCCGCCTCTCGCGGCGAGCGCACCATCCGCAGCGTGCGTCTCGCGAGCCGTGCGTAGCCCGCGATGCCCGCCGTCGCCACCTGAACGAGGCCGCTCAGCGGCGCGTCGGACGGTTCGTCGTCGCGCCAGTCGAGCCACGCATCCGCGCGCCCGAACGTGCATTCGACGAGTTGCCGTTCGCGCTCGAGCGTCAATTGCTCGAACTGAACGCCGAGATAGCCGTCGCGCGAGCGCGCGACGCGCACGGGAAAGTGAAACGGCTGATCGCCTCGCGTGATGCAGATCCGAAGCGGCGTGCCGGGTTCGAGCATCAGGCCGGCCGGCGCCTCGAGGCCGAGGCCGCCGCTCGAATAATCGTGCGTGACGGTCGCGATGGTCGTGCCGTCGGCGAAGAGCAGCGTCGCCGGCACCCGCATCGCGATCCGGTGCGTGACGCGCACCTGCTTCGCCTCGTACGCGACGCCGATCGCCGCGCCGAGCATCATCAGGTTGTAGAGCGTCCAGCTCATCGTCAGCAGGACTGTCGACGCTTCGTCGCCCTGGGCGACGACGAGCCGCACGACTCCCGCGCAAATCGCGCCCGCGTTCAGCGCGAGCAGCGCGAGATACGGCTTCGACGTCGCCCAGTCGACGTAGGCTTCGTCGATCCGCCCGCCCTTCGCGGTCACGTTGAACCTGCCGTGCCTCGGGCTCAGGAACGCGATCGTCGTCGGCAGCGCGATGTACCACGCAAGCACCGATTCGTACACTTCCGCCCAGAACGAATGGCGAAAACGCCCCCGCATCCGCGAATTCGAGAGCTGGGCGAGCACGAGATACGGCAGCACGTAGCTCGCGAGCGCGAGCGCCGACGCGTTGATGAAATACAGATGGAAGAACAGGTATGCGATCGGCACCGTGAGGAACACGAGCCGCGGGATGCCGTAGAAGAAATGCAGCATCGCGTTGCCGTAGCAGATGCGCTGGAACAGGCCGAGGCCGCGCCCGACGAACGGGTTGTCGATGCGAAAGATCTGCGCCATCCCGCGCGCCCAGCGTATGCGCTGCTTGATGTGGCCCGCGAGGCTTTCGGTCGCGAGGCCCGCCGCCTGCACGGTCGGCAGGTACGCGCTCGTATAGCCGCGGCGATGCAGCTTCAGCGCGGTGTGCGCGTCCTCGGTGACGGTCTCGATCGCGACGCCGCCCACCTCTTCGAGCGGCCCGCGCTTGAGCACCGCGCACGAGCCGCAGAAGAACGCCGCGTTCCACAGGTCGTTGCCCGCCTGCACGAGGCCGTAGAACAGGCTGCCTTCGTTCGGCACGCGGCGGAACGTGCCGAGGTTGCGCTCGAACGGGTCCGGCGAGAAGAAATGGTGCGGCGTCTGCACGAGCGCGCAGTTCGGATCGCGCAGGAACGCGCCCATCGTCGTCTGCAGGAACGAGCGCGTCGGCACGTGGTCGCAATCGAAGATCGCGACGTATTCGCCGTGCGTTCGCGCAAGCGCGCTGTTGATGTTGCCCGCCTTCGCGTGGCGGTTGTCGTCGCGCGTCAGATAGCCGACGCCCGCGTCGCGCGCGAATGCTTCGAACTCCGGACGACGGCCGTCGTCGAGCAGATAGACGTTGAGCTTGCCGGCGGGCCAGTCGAGGCTCTGCGCGGCGAATATCGTCGGCTTCACGACGGCGAGCGGCTCGTCGTACGTCGGAATGTAGACGTCGACGCTCGGCCAGCCGGCCGGATCGTCCGGCAGCGGCTCGACCGACCGGTCGAGCGGCCATATCGTCTGCACGAAGCCGAGCACGAGGATGAGCCACGTGTACGCCTCGGCCGCGTACAGCAGATAGCCGACCAGCGCCTCGACCGGCGTGCGGAAGTCGAGCGTTTCGGTGCTGCGCCACCAGACGTAGCGCATCATCGAAAGCAGCGCGAGCATCGCGAGCACGAGCGTCGGCACATGGCCGGGCATGCGGCGGATCACGAGCGCGAGGCCGAGCACGGCCGCGAAGAACGCGAACTGCGCGCCCGGCAGCAGCGGCGACGTCGCGGCCCAGAGCCACAGCGCGGCGCCCGCCGCGGCGACGATCGACAGTGTCACGCGCGAACGCGCAACGCGCGTCGCGCCGCGCTCCATCCGCGCGCTCCATCGCTCCCATGGCAGCGCGCCCAGCATGACGGCGACGCGGCGCTTCGCGCGCCGCGCGACTCGGCGCGCCGGCGCGAACCGAGCCGAATGCCGCTCAATGGCGCGACGACGAACCGCCGAGGCGGGGCGCGGCGCACGCACGACCACGCGCCAAAGCCACTCGCGCGAACTGTGCGGCTGCATCACCCCCCACTGCGTCGCCACGGCGAGTATCGCCGCCCGGAGCCAGTCGCGCGCGGCGTCGCGCCGGCCGGGCGCCGGCGGATGGAAGAACGCGCGCACGAGCCAATCGAACGACGAGCGTTCGGCGGGCACGCCAAGGCCGCGAGCGATCCAGTCGCGCATGCGGGCGGCCGCGTCGCCGATCCGGCGGCCGAGCGCGACGCGCGATGTCATTGCCGCGCTCCCGACGTCTCGCCCCCGGCCGGCGCATCGAGCCACGCGTCGACCCAACCCGCGACGCCGTGCATATCGTGCGACGCCTGCGAATGCGGCGCATCGTCGAAGAACCACGTGCCGCGCGCGAGCGACTCGGGCAGCGCCGCATCGAAATGCACGCGCTGCTCGAGCACGACGCCCGGCCCCGCCGCCGCGCGCAGCATCGCGAGCGCATCGCGCTGCATGTCGCGCGCGGGATTCAGGCGATTGACGACGATGTGCAGCGCAGTGCCGGTCTCGGCGCGCAGTTCGGGCAGCCGTGCTGCGGCCGTCGCACAACCGGCGGGCTCCGGCGGCACGACGCACAGCGCGAGATCCGCGCAGCGCAGCGCGTGCGCCGCCTGCTGCGACGGATAGCGCGCGGCGTCGATCAAGGTCACGCCGGTGCCGGGCAAATCGACGTCGACGAGCGAACGCGCAAGCCACTCCGGTTCGGCCGAGAGCCGCAGGTCGCACGCGAGCGCCTGCGCGGGATCGACGTCGCCATACGGCACGAACAGCACGCCGTCCGCGCTGCGCCAGGTGTGCGCGTGCCATGCGGCGGCCGCGCCCGACAGCGCGTGCGCGATGCCCGCCGACGCGAATGCGTCGAGCCCGAGCGGCACGCCGAGCAGATTCTGCGGATCGAAATCGAGCGCGACGACCGGGCGGCCGCGGCGCGCGAGCAGCACGGCGAGCGCGGCCGTCAGCGTCGTACGGCCCGCGCCGCCCGCCGTCGAAATCACGGCGATCGTCTTCATCGCGCGTCCTCACGTTCGGCCGCCTCGCCGGCGCCCGGCACATAGCGGCCGCGCAGCACGACGGGCGCGACGTCGAACGTCGAGGCCGCATGCCGGCGAAACCGCGCGGGCGCCTGCAGGCCGCGCCCGATGCCGAGCCGCCGCGACGCGATCCACGCGGGAATCGCGATCGCCACGCCGAGCACGAAACCGATCAGCATCCAAGTCATGGCCGCCCCTTCGGATCGCGCAGCGGCATCGCGAAGCGCGTCGCATCGCCGAGATGGCGGACGGCGGCTTCCGGCTGCGGCGAAACGGCGGCCGGCGCGGACGCGCACGCCTCGATTGCGTCGGATCGCCGGCCGGCCGTGTCGGCCGACGGCTTTTCCGCGATGGGCTCGTCCGCCGGACGCGCCGCGTGCGCCCGCGGGAACAGGTCGCTGTAGTCGGCGATCGGCGCGCGCCGGTTCGCCACCAGCAGGCGATCCAGTTCGAGCTTGATGCTCTCGTTGGCGAGAAGCACGATGCGATCGGACACGCGCTCGACCGGCACCTGGAAAAGGCGGTCGAGCACGCGCCGCACGTCGGGCAGCTCGCATGCGAACAGAAACAGGTAGACGTGCTGCGCGTCGGCCGTCAGCACGTCGCCGGCGCGGCGCGGCACGCACGCGCGCAGCGCATCGGCGTGCGCGACGCCCGGCAGCAGCGTCAGCTTGACGAGCGCATGCGGCAACACGAGCGCGGCGCTGCGCTCGAGCACCGCGCGCACGTGCAGGCAGAACGCGCCCACCGGCAGATAGCCGAGCGCCCCTTCGCCGAGCAACGCCGCGAGCGCGGCGCGATAGTCCGACGGCACCGGGCGCGCATAGAGCTGGCCTTGCAGCGAGCGCAGCACGGCCAGCACGCGCGCATGCGGCAAGTCGCGCGCGATCACCTGGTTCGCGCCGAGGCTCAGCATCAGCAGCTCGAAGTGATGGCGCAGCACTTCCCCGCGCTCGACCACGACGATCTTCAGCGCGCCGCCGCAGCCGCGGCGCAGCGCGTGAACGATCGCGCACAGCGCCTCGAGCTGCGCATGCCCGGCGTACGCGAGCACGGCGGTCGCCGCGTGAGCCGCCGTGCAGGCCGCGAGCACCGCGTCGTTGTCGGAGACGACTTCCCATTCGTCGGGCGTCCACGTCTCGTTCCCGACCACCGCGCGCGAAACGACGACGCGCGCCTCGTCCGCGGCGAGGCGCTGCGCTTCGCGCGCGTCGGCGGCGCTGTCGTCCGCCGCCGTCAGCCGGCCCGCCGGCGTGAAGCGCAGCGCGCGCGCTTCGCCCGTCGCGAGCGCGCCGCGCGTGCGCCAGAAATCGACGACCCACAGCAATTCCCCGTGCGAGCGCTGCAGTTGCGCGACGCCCGCGCACGCGCGATGGAAGCCGCCGAGCTGCGCGCGGCGGGCATCGCGCACGATCGGGCGATCGTCCGGCGCGGCGTCGCGCGCCTGTCCGCTCGCGCCGTCGGGCGATGCGTCGCCGAGCAGCAGCACGACGGCGATCCGGCGCGCGAGGCACCAGGCGGCGAGCGCGCGCCCTTCTTCCGCGAGCGCCGCAGGATCGCTCCAGTCGAACCAGCGCTCGGCGCCCTCGACGAAATACAGCGCATTCGCACGAAAGCCGAATCGTTTCAGCGCGGCGAGGCCGCCGGCGAGCGCGGCGAACGGCGATTTGACCGCCTCGCCCGCCTCGCCCGTTTTGCCCGTTTCACCCGTTTTGCCCGCTTCGCCGCCCGAACGCACCGGCATCGCGAGCACGTTCAGGCGGCGCGGCCAGCCGCGCGCCGCGTTCGCGAAGCCGCGCTCACGCAAGCGAGCCGACGCCGACCGCGCGTCGCACGCAAGCACGACCGTGACGTCGCGCGCGCCCGCTTGCCGCGCGCTTTCCCAGACGAGCGCGTCGCAACCGGGCGTGCGCGCCGCCGCGTACACCGCGTATAGTCCGCCCGGCTCGAGCTTCGTCCATTCGCCGGGCAGCGCGTCGATCGCGAGGCGGCCCCAGTCCGCGCCGGCCGGCGGCGTGCGCGTCCGGCCGAACGCGCGCACGCCGGCGAGCAGCCGGGCGCCGAGGGTCGAGTAGCGGGCGGAATCGGATTCGGTGTTCACGCGCGAATGCTCCTTCCGACGTCTAGTAACTCGAATAGAGCCGAACCGGCTCGGGGGACAGACGGCTCTCGTTCTTGCGCGCGTCGAACGCATAGCGCAGGTACAGCAGCCCCGAGCTCGGCGCATAGTCATGCGAATGATCGATGCTGATGCGCGCGCCGATCACGAGATGCGGATTCACGCGGTACTGGACGATGCCGTCGACGCCGTAGAAGAACCCGACGCCCCGCGTCGATCCGCCGCCGAACACGAGGCCGCCGAGCGCCTGCGGCGGCTTCAGGCCGGGGACGTTCGGCAGCCCGTTCGGGAAATACGGCGCGTTTCTCTCGTAGCTGTTCGTCACGCCGGCCGTGACGGTCAGATCCCACGTGAGCGCGCCGCGCCGGCCGAGCCACTCGATCGGCACGCCGAGCGACAGGTAACGCTGCGGACTGTAGTAGCCGCCCTGCCCGTAGGTATAGAAACGCAGGTTGTTCGCGTAGTGCCAAGCATTGCCGACGAGGCCCGCGTCGACGCGCATGCCCGCGCGCCGGTAGACGGGCACGGTGAAGCCCGTGCGCAACGTGATCTCCGCGTTGTCGGCGACGTTGCGCCCGGTCAGCACGCCCGCGCCGACATCCGCGAAAACGTTCGCCGCGCCGACGTCGACGCTCGCGTGCACGTCGACGCCGTCGCGCCGCACGCCCCCCCACGCCGCGCCTGTCCACGGATCGCGCAAGCCCGCATACGACAGCTCGCTGCCCGTGTCGTCGGGCCGCCGCGACGCGCCGATCGAGAAGCGCGCGGGCCCGGCGCCGAATCGATATCTCACGCCGCCGACGACGTAGTGCACGGGAAAGCCGAGCGGCGTCGTGCCGACGTCGACGCGCCACGCCTCCGACTGATAGCCGACACCGAATCCGACGCCCGTCGCCGACTGATGCAGCGAGCCGGGCGGATTCACGTTCTGCGACGCGAACGCGGAATACGTCGCGAACGTGGCGAGCGCGTACGCGCTCGGGTCGCGCGTGTCGAGCGTGCCCGCGTCGAGATGCACCGCGTCGAGATGAACGAAGAAGTGGCCGTCGTAGCGATACGGCATCTGCAGATAGACGGTTCCCTGCTGCGCGTGATATTCGGAGACGCCCGCGTCGCCCGATTTGTATGCGGGAAGCCACCCCGCCTCGATTTCCGGATTGCGCCGCTGCCGCAGATCGCCCCATGCGTCTTGCGCGGGCGTCGCGCCGTCGCGGCCCGGCGCGACGCCTTCCGCGCGCTCCTGCGAGAGCGACAAGCGATAGAGCGACTCGGCTTCGCCGTAACGGCCCTCGTCCTGCGCGACGCGGCCCGCTTCGACGGTAACGTCGGCGCGCGCCGGATAGGCGATGCGAAGCGCATCGGTCACCCGCCGCGCTTCGTCCGGCCGCCGCAGCGCGGTGAACCGGCGGGCGGCGGACAGGCGGACGTCGACGTCGTCCTCCGGCGCGCGCGCGAGCACGTCGCGCACGATCGCGAGCGCGCCGTCGCGATCGCCGGCCCGCTCGAGGATGCGGGCGAGCGACAGGCGCGCGTCGGCATCGTCGGGCGCGCGCGCGAGAATCGGCGCGAGCGCGTCCCGCGCGGCCGCGTCATGGCCCTGCTCGCGCTCGAGGTCGGCCAGCTCGAGCGCATAGCGCCTGTC
This sequence comes from Burkholderia sp. ABCPW 111, assembly GCF_000773065.1. Lineage (NCBI taxonomy): Bacteria > Pseudomonadati > Pseudomonadota > Betaproteobacteria > Burkholderiales > Burkholderiaceae > Burkholderia > Burkholderia sp. ABCPW 111. The sequence continues at coordinate 40,081 of NZ_JPWT01000084.1, forward strand.
GGCCTTCTCTTCCGGGCTCGCGGCGTCGAGCAGCCGACGCGCCCGCGCATAGTCGCCGCGCGCGAGCGCGTCGTCCGTCTTGCGCAGCACGAGCCGCAGCGCCTGGTCGTCGACGCGCGCCTTCTGCTCGACGGTCAGATTCGGCTCGTCGCGCAGCGCGGCGAGCGCGGCGGCGAGCTCGTCGTCGCGCCCCGCGCTGCCGAGCAGATCGCCGTAGCGCAACCGCACGTCGACGTCCGCGCGCTGCGGATGCGCGGCGATCCAGTCGCGCAGCAGCGCGACGCCGCGATCGCCGTCGCCTTCGGCGATCCATTGCGCGCCGGCGGCGGCCGTCATGTCCGGATCGTCCGACGCGAGCGCCGCCGCGCGATCGAGCGCCGCGGCGGCCGCGCGCGTCTCGCCGCGCGCGTAGGCCGCACGCGCGGCGTCGATCGCCTCTCTTGCGTCGAGCTTGCGCGCGAGCACGTTCATTCCGTCGGTGCGCTCGCCGCGCGGCACCGGCGCGAGCGCCGCCTGCGCGCCCGCCGTGTCGTCGATCGACGCGAGATAGAGCGCGCTCGCGTAATGCATGTCGGATGCATCGGAAATCCCGAGCCCGTCGCGCATCACCGTCCGGCCGAGCTGAGGCAGGCCCATGTCGCGATACAAGCGCGCGAGCGCGAAACGTGTCCACGGCGCGTCGGGCGCGGCGCGCAGCGCCGCCTCGTAGCGCTCGGCCGCCGCGCCGCGCTTGCCCGCCGCCGCGAGCGCGCCCGCCTGCTGCGTGATCATGTCGGCGCGCAAGCGCGCGAGCGCGTGCCGGTCGCCCGCTGCGGAAAAACGGCGTTGCAGCGCGTCGAGCAGCGATTCGGCCTGATCGGCGCGGCCGGTTTGCTCGAGCAGCGTCGTCTCGCTGCGCACCGCCGACACGCTCGGCGCGCGCGCCGCCAGCAACTCGCGCAGCAGCGGCTCCGCGTCGCGCCAGTCGCGCCGGGCGAGCAGCGCGTCGGCAAGCATCAGTTCGGCGTCGGCCTGGCCGGGCTTCATCGCGAGCGCCGCGCGCGCCGCGCGCTCGGCGTCTTCCGTTCGGCCCTGCGCCGCAGCGGCCCGGCCTTGCGCGAGCAGGCCCCAGAAACGCGCGGTGCCGGCGAGGCTCTCCCATTTCGCGCGATTGTCGGGCGCAAGCGCGGCCGCGCGCTCGAACAGCACGCGCGCTTCGTCGTGCCGGCCTTCGCGAAGCCGCAGCAAACCGAGCCCGCCGATCGCCTCCGGATCGCGCGGCCGCGCGCGCGCCGCCTGCTCGAGCAGCGGCCGCGCCGCGTCGTCGTCGCCGCGCGCGAGCGCCTGCAAGCCGCGCCGCTGCGCGACGTAGTCCGGATCGCGCTCGAGGCGGCGCTGCGCGTCGCGCTCGCGCTCGATCGCGGCGGCCGCGTCGCCGAACTCGGCATCGTCCGGCGCGAGCGCGAGGTAGGCGCGCATCGCATCGAGATAGGCGGGATCGCGGCCCGCCGACTGCAGCACTCTGCGCCAGAGCGCGAGCACGTCCGCGCGGTCGACGTCCGGCCGCCGCGCGAGCGCCGACGCGATGCGGTTCGCCTCCGCGCGCGTATCGGCGCGCTCGTTCAGCAGCCGCACGAGCGCAAGCGTCGCGGCGACGTCGTCCGGATCGGCCGCCACGCTGCGGCGCAGCGCGTCGATCGCCTGCGCGCGGCCGTCCGGCGCGCGCGCGACGATCTGGTAATACTCCGCGCCGAGCGCGCCCGACGGCGCGCCGTGCGGAAACAGCGCGACGATCCTTCGCGCCGCTTCGTCGCCGCGCCCGCTGCGCGCGAGCAGGCGGACCTGCGCCATTTCCTCGCGGCCGCTCGTCGCGACGCGATACTCGTCCTCGATCTGACGCGTCGCCGCCGCGCCGGGCGCGACCGACCGCAGGCGCGCGAGCGCCGCCTGCGCGCCCGCGGCGTCGCCGAGGCGAAGCAGAATGCGAGCCTGCTCCGCGAGCAGCGCCGGATCGCCGGGCGCGATCAGCAGCGCCTTGCGGATCGCGTCGCGCGCGAGGTCGTCGCGGTGCTTGTTGGACCACATCCGCGCCGCCTCCAACAGACGCCTCGCGTCGGCGCGCGCGTCGGCCTGGCTCGGCGCGCGCAGGGCCGGCGGCGTCGCGGCGATCCCCGCCGTCGCCCAGACCGACGATGCGAGCCACGCGAACCGCGGCGCGAGCGCCGCCGCGCGCATCAGCGGCCCGCCGCGCACGGCTCGCTCCATCGGACGTTCAGCATGCCGTCGGCCGCGAACCGATAACGCCCGTCGCGCCAGCCGAGCCCGAACAGCGTCAGTACGGCCGTGTAATAGCCCGGCGCGGTCTCGCCGTCGAGCCGCGCGATGCGCTCGACCTGCGCGTCGCCGAGCGCGCGCTCGCCGCGCGCGTCGAGAAACGGCACCGCCGCCGCCGAAAAGCCCGCATTGCCCGCACTCGAGCCCGGCACGCCCGTCTCGGTATCGACCGTCTCCGGCGGCGCGCCGTGCGCGGCCACGTAGTTCGCGAACGGCGCGAAACGCGCGAGCAGCGGCTTCGCGAGCGGATCGTCCGCCGCGAGCATGCCCGTCCACAGATACACGCGAATCGCGTCGTACGCGCCCGCGCCGCGCGTGGCCGGATCGGCCCCGAAGCCGGCGCCCGCGCGATAGACCGTCCAGTCCGGCGCGAAGCCGCGCGGCGCGGCGTCGAGCAGCACGCGGCGCGCGCTCGAGACGAGGCGCGGCCAGCGCGCGTCGTCCGGCAGATGCGCGCCGATGCCGCGTATCACCTGCGGCGGCGAGTAGCTCGGGTTCAGCCGCCATCGGTCGCGCGCCGGCTGAAAGCCCTCCGGCCCCGGCAAAAGCGCGACGCCGAGCTCCGGTAGCGTCGCCGTCTCGTCGTCCAGCACGCGCTTCGCGAGCGCCGCGCCGCGCGCGATGTAGCTGCGCTCGCGCCATAAGCGCCCCGCCTCCAGCAGCGCGTACGCGATCCACAGATCGGCGTCGGATGCGGCGTTCGCGTCGAGCACGCGCCACGCACCGTCGCTCGCGCGGCCCCACAGCCAGGCGGGCAAATGCGCGCTCAGGTCGCCTTGCGCGAGATTGTTCTCGGTCCAGCGAAGGAGCGCGTCGAAGGCCGGCCGGTCGTTCGCGACGAGTGCGAAGAACAGGCCGTACGCCTGGCCCTCGGACACGGTCCGCTCGTCGGCCGAACCGACGTCGATCACGCGGCCGTCGATCGACATGAAATCGCGCTTGAAGCGCGCCCAGCGCGGCCAGTCCGACGCGGCCGCGCAAACGCTCGCGTCGCCCACGGCGACGGCTTGCGCGCGAACGGCGGCGGCACCCGCCACCGCCGCCGCGCCGACGAGCGCCGCCGTCGCCGTCGCCGCACGCCGCATCGGTCGGGCAAAGCCGGTGCGCCGCGTCGGGTCGATCGGCTCGCGGGCCATCCGTCAGCTCCTGCGGCGCCGCTCGGCGATCCGCTGCAGCACGCCGAACGCGGCGAGCGTGAGCAGCAGGCCGGCGAGCACGCCCGAGATGCCGAGCAGCAGCGGATGCTTCGCCGCGTGGCCCCAGAGCCGTTCGTACCACGACACATAGCCGACGATGTAGGTGTCGTTCACCCGCATGCTGTCCACCGCATCCGCCCGGACGAGCGCGAGATCGCCCTGCACCTGCGCGACGAGCCCGGGCTTGTCGAACACGTCGAGCAGATCGCCCAGGCGCTGCGCGTCGGTCGCCGTCAGCGCGACGACGCTGCGCCCGCGGCTGCCGGGCAGCTCGAAGCCGAGCAGCGCGCCGAGCGCGCCGCGCTGCCTTCCCGCCGCCTGTCGCCGACACGCCAGCGCTCCGTCACCGCGAACGCGGCGGGCACCATGCCGTCGGCGGGCCGCGCGCCGAAGACGACCGGCAACGCCGCGCGCCAGCGGTCGAGCAGCGGAAACGACGAGCCGCCGTCGACGACGAGCAGATCCTTGTCGACGAGCCCCGCCGCGTCGCGCTCGCGCGCGAGCGCGACGCGCAGCGCCGGAAAGCCCGTCCATTCGCCCATGTGGCCGAGCATCGCGAGGAACGCTTCGATTTCCTGGGGCGACGGCGCATCCGCGATCACGACCGCCGTTTGCGAAAGGTCCGCGTAGCGCGTGAACGGAAACCCGCTATTCGCGAAATACGCGAGATTCGGCAACTCCGCGTAATGAACGAAGTGCGAGAAATCGATCGTCGAATCCGGATCGATCGCCGCGCGCTGCGGCTGCGACGCGACGCCCGAACACCAGCCGGTCTGCTGCGAATCGAGATTGAAGCGCAACTGCAACTGGTTGGCGCTGCCGACGCGGAACGCGGGGATGTCGACGGCACTCGTCCTGCGCGCGTCCGGATCGGACAGCAGCGGCAGTTGCAATCGTCCGCGCGCGTCGTCGGCCGACGCGAGCGGAAGACGGTACGACTTGACGAGTTGCTCGTTGATCTCGACCGACAGCGTCGAGTTGTTCGGCACCGTCGGCGCCGTGTAACGATAGCGCAGCAGCAGCGGCACGCCCGCCCCGCTCCACGAATGCAGATCGGCCGGCAGACGCAGGTTCAGCCGGATCGGATCGGGTGCGCTGCCGCGCACTTCGAGCGCGTCGGGCTGCTCGGCGAGCTCTCTGAACGCGACGGGCCGCGTCACGGGCAGCCAGCGCGGCGCGTCGTACGGCTTGCGCGGCGGGCCGGCATCGACCCGCGCGATCCGCGCCCACGGCCCGGACAGCGCCGCCTTGCCGAGCACGAGCGCACGAACCGCTTCGTCGACTTCGGCCGCGGTGCGCCCGGTGACGACGAGCAGCTTCTTGTCCGCGGCAGACGGATTGTCGGCGACGATCAGCATCGGGCCGTCGATCGCCGGCAGGCTCAACCCGGCAGGCAGCGCGGACGCAATGCCGACGACCACCGCGTGCGCGCCGGCAGGCGGCGCCGACGCGAGCGGAAAGCGCGCGTGACGGTAACTCGCGAGCGCGCCGAACCACGACGCGAGCACGCCCGCGCTGCGCAGCGTCGCGTCGTCGGGCGCCGCGGGCAGTACGAAAGGCAGCGTCAGCCGATCGTTGTCGCGCCGATCGAAGAACGGCACCGGCAGCAGCGCGAGATCGTTCGGCAGGCGCATCGCCTCCTCGTCGAGGATCAATTCGCTCGACGGGCTGACGTCGGCCCACAGCGACGAATGATTCGGGTCCTCGCAATGATCGAGCGTGTAGTGCGCAACGAGATGCAGGCCGATCTGATTGAAATCGCTGAGCAAGCGCGAATCGATCGGAACGTCCTGCGTGACGGTGCGGCCCGCGCGCTCCGGCGCGAACGGCACGGTCGCGACGGCTTCGCCGTTGACCGTCACTTTCAGATGCGAAACGGCAAACACGAGCGCCGGCGAATACGCATAAACGAGGCGCAGCCGTGCGGCATTGACCACTCGATCGAGCCGCACGCCGGCGTTGACGACGCGCGTCGCGTCGACGCCTCGGAACTTGAGCACGTCGTATGCGCCGAGCGACGAGAACGGCAGGTGCGCTTCCGATCGCGCTTGCGATTGCGCTTGCGATTGCGCCTGCGAGGCGCGACCGTCGGCAACGCCGGCGTCCGGACGCCGGGACGCGGAGAAGTCCGCAGCGGACGCGGGCGCCGGCGCCGGCGCGGCTTCGGCGATTTGAAGCGCCGCCGCCATGGTCGACGCGACGGCGGCAGACGCGAGCGCCGCCCGCAATCGTTCGCGAAGCCGCCGTCGCGTGGCGCATCGGTCTTCTGCAGAAAATCCCAGATTGCGCATTGATTTATTTTTAATTCAACGAAATGCAACAATTGGAGCGAATTAGATAATCAGCATCATGATTGCCGAATCGACACCGAATATCTCGTAAGCGTCATGCCGATTCGAAAATCGGAATCGATTCCCTCGCCTCTTCGGCGCTGCAAAACGGATCTGCTTCAACTTTTATAATTCATCCGGTCTCACTGTGTGAGCAATATTTTTGTCTCGATTTTCCCGGTTGCAAGACGGGCGTGCATGACGTTCTCGCCGCGATGCCGCGACGAACGACGGGCGCCGCTTCGAATCGCCGCCGAAATCGCCAACGCTCGTGAACCTCATCGCGGCCGAGGCGGCGCGGCGGGTCATCAGGCGCGGCGTCCCGCGAGCGAAGCGGCGGACCGCCTGGGGAATTCGACCTGGAGCCGGCATCGCCGGGCCACGAGCCGCCGGCAATCTTTTGCTGAACGAATCGAGCGTCGCGCGCAATCGACCGCGTTTTTTGCAATTGAAACCGGCATCGCGACATGTCGTCGCAAAGCGTAGCGATCCGAAATTTCCATTGCGTATTTTTCGGGCAATGCTGCCGAGACGCGCGTTCATCAGCGCGCGTGCGTCGAGCATTCGATGCGGCGGCGCTGTCGCGTGTCGAACGTGCATTCCGTTTGCGATGCCGATCCAGAAAACCCTCCGCCACGCGCGCAACGCCGCTACCACGCGCCGATCAGCCGATATCCCTCGCCCGCTTCCGTCACGATGTGCTCCGGACGCCCAGGGTCGCGCTCCAGCTTCTGGCGCAAATGCCCCACGTAGACGCGCAGGTAATGCTGATCCTGCATGTGAGACGGCCCCCATATCTCCGTCAGCAACTGGTCATGCGTCAGCAATCGTCCGGCGTGCCGGGCCAGCAACGCGAGCAGCCGATATTCCGTGCGGCTCAAGTGCACGACCCCGCCCTCGCGCATCACGCTCCGCTCGCCGAGATCGATCGTGACGCCGCCGAAGCGCACGACGACGCCGCGATGACGAGGATTGCCGGTCAGCCGCCGCAGACGCGCGTGGATGCGTGCGATCAATTCCGGCACCCCGAACGGCTTCGTCAGATAATCGTCCGCTCCGGCATTCAGCGCGGCCACCTTGTCGGATTCCCGATCCCGCGACGACAGGACGATCAGCGGCGCACGCGACGCGCGGCGAATCTCCCCGATCAGGTCCATGCCGTCGACATCCGGCAAGTTGACGTCGACGATCAGGAGGTCCGGATGCCGCCGCGCGACCTCGTCGAGCCCTCGTGCGCCCGTGCCGGCATCGTAGACGGCGAAGCCCTCGTGCGTGAGCGCCGCGCGCACGAAGTGACGGATGCAGGTTTCGCCGTCGATCAGCATGACGGTAGCGGTCGGCCCGCTCATGCTCGACCTTGTCGAATCGCTCGAGTCGACCGCGCGTGGCCGGCAGCCGGCGAAAATATCATGTCGTTGCCACCTCTCCAGGCTCATGCGCGGCAGACGACGTTGCGTCGAGCCCGCCGCGTTCGGTTCGCGTTCGCGCCGCCGATCTCCGGATGCCGTCGCGCCCGACACTCGCCGTCGCCGCGCGACGGCCCGCTCGCCGGCCCCGCGCGCGACGCCCGGCCTGGAGCGCCCTGCCGGATCGCTCACGACGGCCCGCCATCGATCGCCGGTCAGCGCATCGGCTTCGCTTCGTCGAGCGCCAGGTTCAGCTTCAACACGTTGACGCGCGGTTCGCCCAGCACGCCGAGCTGGCGCCCGCTCGTGCCGCCGGCAATCAGGCGGCTGACCTGATCGACGGACAAGCCCCGCGCTTTCGCCACCCGCTCCGCCTGATAGGCCGCCGCGGCCGGCGTGATCTCCGGATCGAGGCCGCTGCCCGACGACGTGACGAGATCCACCGGAATCGGCTTCGACACGTCCGTTCCCGCGGCCTTGAGCGCGTCGATCCGCCCTTTCGCTTCTTCGGCGAGCGCCGGGTTCGTGGGCCCGAGATTCGAGCCGTTCGATCCCTGCGCGTTGTACGGATTCGGCGTGGTCGCCGACAGACGCCCCCAGAAATACTGCGGCGCATCGAACTGCTGACCGATGACGGCCGAGCCGATCGCCCTTGCGTCGCGCGTGAGCAGGCTGCCGTTCGCCTGCCACGGAAACACGGCCTGCCCGATCCCGGTCACGACGAGCGGATAGAGGCCGCCCGTGATCAGCGTCAGCGCGGCGAACAGCACGAGCACCGGCCGAATCAGCGTCTTCATGATGTCGCTCCCCCGTTATGCCCAACCGAGCGCGGTCAGGATCACGTCGATCAGCTTGATGAACGGGAACGGCAACAGAATGCCGCCGAGCCCGTAGATCAGCAGATTGCGGCGCAGCAGCGCCGACGCGCCGAGCGGGCGATACTTCACGCCCTTCAACGCGAGCGGGATCAGCGCGACGATGATGAGCGCATTGAAGATCACCGCGGACAGGATCGCCGACGACGGCGACGTCAGACGCATGATGTCCAGCACGCCCAACTGCGGATACGTGGTCGCGAACGCCGCCGGAATGATCGCGAAATACTTCGCGACGTCGTTCGCGATCGAGAACGTCGTGAGCGAGCCGCGCGTCATCAGCATCTGCTTGCCGATCTCGACGACTTCGATCAGCTTCGTCGGATTCGAGTCGAGATCCACCATGTTGCCCGCTTCCTTCGCCGCTTGCGTGCCCGTGTTCATCGCGACGGCCACGTCCGCCTGCGCGAGCGCCGGCGCGTCGTTCGTGCCGTCGCCCGTCATCGCGACGAGCCGCCCTTGCGCCTGATGCTCGCGAATCGTCGTGAGCTTCGTTTCCGGCGTCGCCTCGGACAGGAAATCGTCGACGCCCGCCTCCGCCGCGATCGCCGCGGCGGTGAGCCGGTTGTCGCCCGTCACCATGATGGTCTTGATGCCCATCTTGCGCAGCTCG
>NZ_JPWT01000085.1:0-48415 GCF_000773065.1 Burkholderia sp. ABCPW 111
CGTTCACGCTCGGCGGGATGACGGGCGTGATGATGGCGATCCCCGGCGCGGACTTCGTGCTGCACAACAGCCTGTTCCTGATCGCGCACTTCCACAACGTGATCATCGGCGGCGTGCTGTTCGGCTATCTCGCGGGCTTCAACTACTGGTTCCCGAAGGTGTTCGGCTTCAAGCTGAACGAGAAGCTCGGCCGGGCCGCGTTCTGGTTCTGGCAGGTCGGCTTCTACGTCGCGTTCGTGCCGCTCTACGTGCTCGGCTTCATGGGCATGACGCGCCGCCTGAATCATTACGACAACCCCGCGTGGCATCCGTGGCTCATCGTCGCCGCATGCGGCGCCGCGCTGATCGCGATCGGCATCGCGTGCCAGCTTCTGCAACTGGTCGTCAGCCTGCGCGATCGCAAGCAGCCCGAGAACCGCGATCTCACGGGCGACCCGTGGGGCGGCCGCACGCTCGAATGGGCGACGTCGTCGCCGCCGCCCGCGTACAACTTCGCGACGATTCCGCGCGTGCACGCGCTCGACGAATTCGCGTACCGCAAGGAGCGCGGCCTCGGCATCGGCAAGCAGGCGGAGTATCGCGACATCCACATGCCGTCGAACACGAGCGCGGGACTGTTCGTCGGCGTGTTCAGCCTCGTGCTCGGCTTCGCGGCGGTATGGCACATCTGGTGGCTCGCGATCGCGGCGCTCGTCGGCATCGTCGCGACGGTGATCGCGCATAGCGCGAGCGACAACGACGGCTATTACATCCCGGCCGAAGCCGTGCGCAAGATCGAGGAAAAACGCGGCGGCGCGCGCTTCGTCGCGCGGCCGGCGCAAGTCGAACTGGAGGCAAACTGATGTCGTATCAATCCGCGAGCGCCGCTCGTCATCTGGATGCGCACGATCATCCGCCGTCGCATTCGGTGTTCGGCTTCTGGCTGTACCTGATGACCGACTGCGTGATCTTCGCCGCGCTGTTCGCCGTGTTCGCGGTGATGGCGCACCAGTTCGCGGGCGGCCCGACCGCCGTCGACCTGTTCGACATCCCGGGCGTCGCGCTCGAGACCGCGCTGCTGCTCACGAGCAGCATCACGTACGGCTTCGCGATGATCGGCGCGCAGCGCGGCCGCCGCGGCGCGCTGCTCGGCTGGCTCGCGGTGACGTTCGCGCTCGGCGCGGCGTTCCTCGGCCTCGAGCTGCGCGAGTTCTCGCACATGATCGCCGAAGGCGCGGGGCCGCAGCGCAGCGCGTTCCTGTCGTCGTTCTTCACGCTCGTCGGCACGCATGGGCTGCACGTCGCGATCGGCCTGCTGTGGATGGCCGTGCTCGCGTTCCAGGCGATGCGCCGCCCGGCGCTGACCGAGCGGGACATCCGCCGGCTCACCTGCCTGAGCCTCTTCTGGCACTTCCTCGACATCGTCTGGATCTGCGTGTTTTCCTTTGTCTATCTCGCGAGCGTGATCTAAATGGCCGACACCCATCTCTCTCATGAAGGCGAGGCGCACGGCACGGTGGGCGGCTACGTCGCCGGATTCATTTTGTCGGTGCTGCTGACGGCCGCGTCGTTCGGGCTCGTGCTGAGCGGCGCGCTGTCGTCGCACGCGTCGCTGATCTCGCTCGCGGTGCTCGCGTTCGTGCAGATCGTCGTGCACCTCGTCTACTTCCTGCACATGAACGGATCGTCCAGCCAGCGCTGGAACGTGATGGCGTTCAGCTACACGGTGCTGACGGCGGCGATCCTGATCGTCGGCACGCTTTGGGTCATGCACAATGTCGGCATGAACATGATGTCGCGCTGACGGCAGCCGCGGCAGGCGCCGAACGGCCGATGAGCATGGGGCCGCGCCGGTCGGCTCGTGGAGAAGCCGCCTTTTTTCCGAATCGTCCCGCAAGAATTGGACACCGATCCAACTTTTTGGGGGCGCTTCACATCGGGGCGGCTTTTTTGCGTGCCCGGTGCGCGCGGGGCATGCATGCGATACTGCGCCGTAATGAACGGTAAGAATCGCAAAGGACCGGCAACCGATCGGCGCGCGTTCTTCGCTATAGTCGCCGGGTCAGAAGGCCGGCTACCGGCGCGGCGGGAAGCGGCGCGGGTTCGCGGCCTTGTGCGTTTGCCGCCATCTTGTGCTCACGACCATGCACGATACGTCCCTTCAGATCCTGCTGATCGACGACGACGCCGCGCTGCGCGATCTGCTGAGAACGTTCTTCCAGCAACGCGGCATCGCCGTCTCGGTTCTCCATGACGCCACCGGGCTCGCGCGCCGACTTGAACGAGAGCGGCCGTCGATCATCGTGCTCGACCTGATGATGCCGGGCGTCGACGGGCTGACGGCGCTCAAGCAGTTACGCGCGAGCGGCGACACGATCCCCGTCATCATGCTGACCGCGCGCGCGGACGGCGTCGACCGGGTGGTCGGGCTGGAGCTCGGCGCGGACGACTATCTCGGCAAGCCGTTCATGCCGCAGGAACTGCTTGCGCGGATTCAGGCGGTGCTGCGCCGGCAAGCGCCGCCGCGCGCGCAGGGGCGGGGCGCAGAGCCGCGGGCGCCGCTGCGGTTCGGCCGGTTTCGGCTCGATTTCGCCGCGCGGGCGCTGCTGCGAGACGGCGATCCGGTGAAGCTCACGGGCAGCGAATACGCGTTGCTCGAAGCGTTCGCGCTGCATCCGATGGAGACGCTGTCGCGCGCGCGGCTGCTCGACTTGTTGCACGGCCCGTATTCCGATCTGACGGAGCGCGGCATCGACGTGCCGGTGTGGCGCCTGCGCCGCCTGCTGGAAAACGATCCCGCGCAGCCGCACCATATCCGGACGATGCGCGGTGCGGGCTACATGTTCGTACCGGGCGGCGCGAGCGGCGGCGACGATGAAGAATCCCGCTGACACGCTGTTCGTCCGCCTCGCGCTGATGACGATGGGACTCATCGTCGCGGTTCACGTGCTCGGCATCGTGCTGGTGGACCGCGAGCGCTTCGCGCTCGCGGTGGACCAGACGCGGCGTGTAGTCGCGCTGTCGGTGCAGTCGCGCACGACGGGCGGCGAACTGGGGCGCGCCGTCAGCTCGACGCTCGGCGCATCGTTCGTCAACGTCGGCGACGCGGCGGCATATGGTTGTCCCGCGTCGTGCGTGGATACGAACGGGCCGTTCGAGCGCGATCTGCGCCGCCAGCTTCCGCCCGGCTCGCACGTCGTCGCCGACAAAGGCACCAACACGCTGTGGGTGCGCTATCCGGACGATCATTACTGGGTGACGATGACGAGCGCAATGCCGTCGTTTGCCCGCTTCATCGGCATGTCGTCGCTGGCGGTGCTGCTGGCGATCGCGCTGGCCGTCCTCGGCGCATGGCACTTGCAGCGGCCGCTCAGGCGGCTCGCGCAGGCAGCCCGCGAGTATCGGCTCGGCCACCGGCCGCCTGTCGTGCGGGAGAGCGGGCCGCGCGAGGTGAAGGAGCTGATCGGCGACTTCAACGACATGGTGCGCGAACTGGCGCAGACGGAGCAGGAGCGCTCGGTGATGCTGGCGGGGCTCGCGCACGACCTGCGCGCTCCGATCACGCGAATGCAGGTGCGCGCGGATCTGCTGCCCGACGAGGCGAATCGCACGGGCTTCCTGCGCGACGCGCAATCGCTGTCGCGGATCGTCACGCAGTTCCTCGACTTCGCGCGGGATGCCGCTGACGCGTCGCCGGTCGCGAACGTCGATGCGCATTGCCGTCAGCATTACGGCGACAGCCTGGGCGAAGATGCGCTGCTGACGCTCGACCTGCGCGCGGGCGACGGCTTCGGCCTGCCGCTCGTCGATCTGGACCGGATCTTGTCGAACCTGATCGAGAACGCGCTCACCTACGGCGAGCCGCCCGTCGAGATCGCGACGCGCGCGACGGCCGGCGGCTACGTGCTGAGCGTGCGCGATCACGGCGCAGGCATTCCACCCGCGCAGCTCGAACGCGCGCTGCGTCCGTTCGTTCGGCTCGACGCCGCGCGCGGCGGCGATGCGCATTGCGGCCTCGGCCTTGCAATCGTCAGGCGGCTCGTCCGCTATCACGGCGGTGCGCTCGCCGCGTGCAACGCGCCCGACGGCGGCTTCGTCGCGACGATGACCTTCCCGCTCCCGTCGCGCGGCGCGATCACGCATCCCGACGATTTGGGGCGCTGAACGACGCATTTCCTGACGTCCGTTACACGCTGTAATGCGGCGCTAAGCACCCGTAAGGGGCATTTCCTTACGCTCGTGGTTTCCTGTTCCGCCGTGCACCGGCTACTTTCGGCGCGCGCCGTCGCGCGTGCGGCGGAACCGACACGGAGCTGACGAGAAGCCATGAACCGCCTACCCATTCCATCCGATCGTCCGCGCGCACCGGCGCGCCCGTTGCACCGGCGTGCGTCGCTCGCGCTCGTCGTCCTGGCCGTCTCGTTGCAAGCGGGGTGCGGCCAGCGCGGGGCGTCCGGCGCAGGCACCGCGGCTGTCGAAGTCGGCGTGGTGACGCTAGCCGAGCAGTCCATCGTCCAGCACACCGAATTGTCGGGCCGGTTGTCCGCGATCAAGGTCGCCGAGGTGCGACCGCAGATCGGCGGGATCGTCCGCAAGCGGCTCTTCACCGAAGGCTCGGACGTGAAGGCGGGGCAGGTGCTGTACCAGATCGATCCGGCGACCTATCAGGCCGCATACGATCAGGCGCGCGGCACGCTCGCGAAGGCGCAGGCGACGCTCGCGTCGGCGAAGACCAAGGCCGATCGCTACGCGGAACTGGTCAAGATCAACGCGGTCAGCAGGCAGGATTACGACGACGCGGTCGCGGCCGTGCGCGAGGACGCCGCCGACGTGATCGCCGATCAGGCGTCGCTCGAATCCGCGCGCGTCAACCTCGGCTACACGCGGATCGTCGCGCCCGTGTCGGGGCGGATCGGCGCGTCGAGCGTCACCGAAGGGGCGCTCGTCACGGCGGATCAGACGACTGCGCTGGCGACGATCCAGGCGATCGACGAAATGTATCTCGACGTGTCCCGCGCGAGCGCCGATTGGCTGAAGCTGCGCCGCGCGTTCGCGTCGGGCAGGCTGAAAACGGCGGGGAGCGGTGCGGCCGTCAAGCTCTTGCTCGAAGACGGCGCGGAGTACGAGCAAGCCGGCACGCTGCAGTTCTCGGACATTACGGTCGATGCGACAACAGGCTCCGTGACGCTGCGGATGATCTTTCCGAATCCGGACCACGCGCTGCTGCCCGGCATGTTCGTACGCGCGCGGCTCGACGAGGGCACGGACGATCATGCGCTGCTCGTGCCGCAGCTCGCGGTGACGCGCAGATCGGATGGCGGCGCGACGGTATTCGTGGTCGACGAGAAAGGCAACGCGAAGCAGGCGGCGGTGAAGGCCGACACCGCATACGGCGATCAATGGATCGTCACACAGGGGCTGAAGGCGGGCGATCGCGTGATCGTCAGCGGATTGCAGCAGGTGCGTAGCGGAACGCCGGTCCGGATCGCCGGCGACGACACGTCCGCCGCAACCGCGGCGTCGGCGGCACACTGAGGGGGGCGGCATGGCGAGCTTCTTCATCAACCGTCCGATTCTCGCGTGGGTGATGGCGATCGTCGTGATGATGATCGGCGCGGCGTCGGTCACGACACTACCGGTCGAGCAGTATCCGAGCATTGCGCCGCCTTCGGTGCAGATCACGGCCACCTATCCCGGCGCATCCGCCGAGACGATCGCGGCCACCGTCACGCAGGTGATCGAGCAGAAGCTGAGCGGCATCGACAATCTGCTGTACCTGTCTTCGAAGAGCAGCGCGGCCGGCCAGGCGACGATCACGCTGACGTTCCAGCCCGGCACCGATCCCGACATCGCGCAGGTGCAGGTGCAGAACAAGGTCAGCCAGGCGACGTCGTCGCTACCGCAGACTGTGCAGGAGCAGGGCGTGCAGGTCGCGAAATCGGCGAGCGATTTCCTGATGATCGTCGCATTGTCGTCGCCGGGCGGCAGCCTCGATTCGATCGATCTCGGCAACGTGATCGCGACGCAGCTCGAGGATCAGCTCACGCAGGTAAGCGGCGTCGGCGACGTCACGCTGTTCGGCGCGCAACATGCGATGCGGATCTGGCTCGATCCGGTGAAGATGCATGGCTTTGGCGTCGCAACATCCGACGTGACGACAGCGATCACCAACCAGAACGTGCAGATGTCGGTCGGGCAGTTGGGCGGCGCGCCCGCCACCGACGCGCAGGCGCTCAACGCGACGATTTCCGCCGCCAGCCTCCTGACCACGCCGGAGCAATTCGGCGACATTCTGCTGCGCGTGAACGCCAACGGCTCGAAAGTGCGATTGAAGGACGTCGCGCGCGTCGAAGTGGGCGGCGACAGCTACGATACGTCGTCGCGGCTGAACGGCAAGCCGGCCGCCGCGCTCGCGATCAAACTCGCGACGGGCGCGAACGCGATGACGGTCGAGACCGCCGTACGCGCGAAGATCGATGAGCTGAAGCCGCAATTGCCGAATGACCTCGCAATCACGTATCCGTACGATACGACGCCGTTCGTGCGGATCTCGATCGAGGAGGTGCTGAAGACGCTCGTCGAGGCGGTCGTGCTGGTGTTCCTCGTGATGTACCTGTTCCTGCAGAACGTGCGCGCGACGCTGATCCCGACCATCGTCGTGCCGGTCGCGCTGCTCGGCACGTTCGCGGTGATGGCCGCAGTCGGCTTCTCGATCAACGTGCTGTCGATGTTCGGCATGGTGCTCGCAATCGGCCTGCTCGTCGACGACGCGATCGTCGTGGTCGAGAATGTCGAGCGGATCATGGCCGAGGAGAAGCTCGGACCGAAGGACGCGACCCGCAAGGCGATGGGACAGATCACGGGTGCGCTCGTCGGCATCACGACGGTGCTGACCGCCGTGTTCATTCCGATGGCGTTCTTTTCCGGATCGACGGGGGCGATCTACCGGCAGTTTTCGATCACGATCGTCGCGGCGATGGCGCTGTCGGTCGTGCTCGCGATGACGCTTACGCCCGCGCTGTGCGCGACGCTGCTCAAGCGCGCCGACGTCGAGCATCACGCGCGGCGCGGTTTCCTCGGCTGGTTCAATCGCGCGTTCGCGGCCGGCAACGCTCGCTATAGCGCGACGCTCGTGCGGATGGTCGGCCGGCCGGGGCGCTACCTGATCGTCTACGCGCTGATCGGCGCGCTCGTTGCATGGCTTTACGTCAAGCTGCCGTCGTCGTATCTGCCGGACGAAGACCAGGGCTATTTCCTCGTGTCGATCTCGACGCCGGTCGGCACGCCTGCCGGGCAAACGCTGAAGACGGTCGAGCGGGTCGAACGCTACTTCCTGAAGGACGAACCGTCGGTCGACCAGATGATCACGGTCAACGGTTTCAGCTTCAACGGACAAGGCCAGAACAACGCGCTCGCATTCGTTTCGCTGAAGAACTGGAGCGTGCGGACCGCGTCCGGCCAGACGGCCACCGCGATCATCGCGCGCGCGAACGCGCATTTCGCGAAGGAACGCGATGCGCAGGTGTTCGTGATGAATCCGCCCGCGATTCACGACCTCGGCACGCAGAGCGGCCTCGATTTCGAGCTCGAGGATCGCGGCGGACAGGGGCACGACAAGCTGCTCGCCGCGCGCAACCGGCTGATGGCGCTGGCTGCGAAGGACCCGGCGCTCGCGCTGATGCGGCCGTCCGGCCTCGAAGATGCGCCGCAGTTCCACATCGACATCGATCGCGAGAAGGCAAGCGCGCTCGGGCTGTCGATCTCGGACGTCGACGGCACGTTGCAGACCGCGTTCGGCTCGACCTACGTGAACAACTATGTCGATACGGGGCGCATTCAGAAGGTTTACGTGCAGGCCGACGCGCCCTTCCGGATGATGCCCGCCGACATCGATCAATGGTACGTGAAGGCTTCGTCGTCGTCCTCGTCTTCGTCTTCCACGTCATCGGGGGCGACGAATTACGACGGATCGATGGTGCCGTTCTCCGCGTTCTCGACGAGCCGCTGGACGTTCGGGCCGCCGCAGATCGAGCGCTACAACCGCACGCTCGCGATGGAAATGTCCGCGCAGACCGGCCCGGGCGCGAGCACGGGGCAGGCGATGACGGCCGTCGAGCGGCTCGCGAAGCAGTTGCCGGCCGGGTTCGGCGTCGAATGGACCGGCCAGTCCTATCAGGAGCGGCTCGCCGGATCGCAGGCGGTCTATCTTTACGCGATCTCGCTGATCGTCGTGTTTCTGTGCCTGGCGGGTCTTTACGAGAGCTGGTCCGTGCCGCTCGCGGTGATTCTGGTGGTGCCGCTCGGCGTCCTGGGCGCGTTGCTCGGCGCGCATCTGCGCGGGCTGTCGAACGACATCTATTTCAAGGTCGGGCTGCTCGCGACGATCGGGCTGTCGACGAAGAACGCAATCCTGATCGTCGAATTCGCGAAGGATCTGCAGGCGGAAGGGCGCGGGTTGATCGACGCGGCGCTGGAAGCCGCGCACATGCGGCTGAGGCCGATCCTGATGACGTCGCTCGCGTTCGTGTTCGGCGTGCTGCCGCTCGTGATCAGCACGGGCGCGGGCTCGGCGAGCCGGCGTGCGATCGGCACGGGCGTGACGGGCGGGATGGTCGCCGCGACGGCGCTCGCGATCTTCTTCGTGCCGATTTTCTTTGTCGTCGTGCGCAGGTTGTTCGGCGAGCACGGCCATTCGAGCGACACGCAACAGGCCGGCGAGGGCGAAGCATGAAATTCAAGACTTTGAGTCTGGCCTGCGCGATCGCGCTGAGCGCCTGTTCGCTCGATCCCGCGTATCAGCGTCCCGCGTCGCCCGTCGAAGCGGCGTGGCCGGCGTACGCATCCGATGCCGCGGTGTCGCGTACGGCGCAGGCGCCGCTCGCGGCCGACGTGGGCTGGCGCGATTTCTTCAAGGACGCGCGGCTGCAGCGGCTGATCGCGCTCGCGCTCGACAATAACCGCGATTTGCGCGTCGCCGCGCTGAACGTCGCCGAATACGAGGCGCAGTACCGGATCGCACGGGCGAATCTCGCGCCGGCGATCGACGCGTCCGGCTCGCTCACGCGCGAGCGCGCGCTCGGCACGGAGTCCGGTCTCGGCTCCAGCAGCGTGAGTGTCGGCACCACGTCTTGGGAGATTGATTTCTTTGGGCGGCTGCGCAGCCTGAAGCGGCAGGCGCTCGAACAGTATCTCGCGACCGACGCGTCGCGCACGAGCACGCAGATCAGTCTGATCGCGACGGTGGCGACCGATTATCTGCAATGGCTCGCGGACGGCGCGCTGTTGAAGATCGCCGCCGACACGGTGGCCGCCGATCGGCAGACGCTCGATTTGACGATGGCGAGCATGAAGATCGGCAACGCGTCGCTGCAGGACGTTCGGCAGGCGCAGAACTCGCTCGCGAGCGCGCGGGCGAGCCTCGCGTCCTACACGCGCGCGGTCGAGCAGGATCTCAACAATCTCGTCGCGGCGATCGGCTGTCCGCTGCCCGACGATCTGCCGCCCGCCGGGACGCTGGAGAGCCGGAGCCTGCTGGAGGATATCGGCGCGGGCGTGCCGTCGGACCTGCTGGCGCGCCGGCCGGACATCGTCGAGGCCGAGCACACGCTGAAGGCCGCGAACGCGAATATCGGCGCGGCGCGCGCGGCGTTCTTCCCGAAGATCGCGTTGACCGCGTCGGCGGGCACGTCGAGCAGCAGCCTGTCGGGCCTATTCAAGGCGGGCAGCGGCGCATGGACGTTCGCGCCGACGATCACGATGCCGATTTTCGATTACGGCAGCAACAAGGCGTCGCTCGACGTCGCGAAGATCGAGAAGGACATCGACATCGCCGACTACGAGAAGGCGATCCAGACCGCGTTCAAGGAAGTCGCGAATGCGCTTGTCGGGCGCGAGACCTATGTCGAGCAGGTGGCGGCCGACCGCGAATACGTCGCGTCGGCGCAGGAATACTACGCGCTTGCCCAGGCGCGCTACCGGAATGGCACCGACAGCTTCCTCACGCTGCTCGACGCGCAGCGTACGCTGTACACTGCGCAACAGCAGCTCGTCACGGATCTGCTGGCGAAGCAGTCGAACCTGATCACGCTGTACAAGGCGCTCGGCGGCGGCTGGTCGGCGCCGGGGCGCAGCGGGTAGCGCGGCGGAATGCGACGCTCGGGGATGTCGGCGTCGTCGTGTCGAGGCGAGTTGGTCGGTGAATGAGCAGGCGAATGAGCAGGCGCATCGGCGGGCGATCGGCTCAATCTGGGCGGCGCGCCTCAGCGGATGCGCGGGCGGCATCGCACGCGCGTAAGTCTCCGACGAGCGAGCCGGGCGGCAGCGATCGAGCGATGCGCGCCGCCTGGCGACGGGCGGCGTTTTCGTCGGGGCGGCGCATTGCGAAGAGGTGCGCCGCCGCTCAGCGATCGTCGTCGCGGATCGACGACGGATGACGGCACAGCGCGCGCACGTCGATCTGCATGTACGGGAACAGCGGCAATTGGCTCAGCACGTCGTGCAGGTGCGCGGGGCTCTCGACGTCGAAGATGCTGACGTTCGCGTAGCGGCCCGCGACGCGCCACAGGTGCCGCCACACGCCTTCGCGCTGCAGCCGCTGCGCCATTTCCTTTTCTTCCGACTTCAGGCTCGCCGCCTTCACCGGATCGATGTCGACGGGCAGGTTGACGGTCATTTCCACATGAAACAGCATGGCTCGCTCCTTGTGTTGAACGTGATCGCGACGCCCGTCACGCTTGCGCGCGAACGCGCTCGACTTCGCTCGCCGGCACGTCGCCGCGCTCGGGCGTCAGCGAGAAATCGAAATCGATCAGCGCGAACCGGCCGTCGACGCCGTACGGCTTGCCTTGCGCGCCTTCGGCCTGCTCGATCTTCGGAATCAGGCCCTCGCGTGTCGCGAACGCGAAGTCGTCCCAGATGTGCGGATCGCCCTCGATGTTGATCTGCGTCGTCAGCTTGCGATGGCCCGGCGCGGACACGAAGAAGTGGATGTGCGCGGGGCGGTGCCCGTGGCGGCCGAGCTGGTCGAGCAACTGCTCGGTCTTGCTGCCGGGCGGCACGCTGTAGCCGACGGGCAGCACGCTGCGGAAGCTGTAGCGGCCGTCGGCGCCGGTGCGGATCGAGCGGCGCAGATTGAACGCCGGCTGAGACGGATCGAAGTACGAATAATTGCCGAGATGGTTCGCGTGCCACACTTCGACGAGCGCGTTCGCGAGCGGCGCGCCGTCTTGCCCGAGCACGCGGCCGCGCATTACGAGCGTCTGGCCCGGATCGGTGCCGTCGTCGAGCCGCGCGTGGCCGACCGATTCCGGCGCGCCCGCGACGTACAGCGGCCCTTCGATCGTGCGCGGCGTGCCGCCTTGCAGGCCCGCTTTCGCTTCGGCTTCGTCCATCCGCACGTCCAGGAAGCGCTCGAAGCCGAGGCCGGCTGCGATCAGGCCGAATTCCTTGCCCGCTTCGTTCAGGTAGTTGAGCGCGGTCCAGAACTCGCTCGGCTGCACGTCGAAATCCTCGATCGTGTGGAACAGATCCTTCACGATCCGATTGACGATCGCGCGCACGCGCGGGTTGCCGGGCTTCGTCGCGGCGTCGTCGAACGACTTCAGCAGGGCGTCGATGGCTTCCTTGTTCATCTGCGTCTCCAATATCAAAGAATGATGGCGTGGTCAGCGGGCCCGGCGTCGCATCCGCTCGATGCGGGCCCAGTCGAATGTGATGCCGAGGCCGGGGGCGGCCGGCAGGTGCAGCTTGAAATCCGCGTAGCGCAGCGGCTCGACGAGAATCTCCTCGGTCAGCAGCAGCGGGCCGAACAGCTCGGTGCCCCACTTGAGCGGGCCGAACGTGCTGAAGAGCTGCGCCGACGCGATCGTGCCGGCCGCGCCTTCGAGCATCGTGCCGCCGTACAGCTCGATGCCGGCCGCGGCCGCGATCGCGGCGACGGCGGCCGCGCCTTGCAGGCCGCCCGATTGCGCGATCTTCACCGCGAACACGTCGGCCGCGCGGTCGCGCGCGAGCGCGAACGCATCGACGGGGCCGTGCAGCGCCTCGTCGGCCATGATCGGAATGTGCGCGAGCGCGGTCAGGCGTTTGAGGCCCGCGCGGTTCGCGGCGGCGATCGGCTGCTCGACGAGGCTCACGCCGGCTTGCGCGAGCCTTGCGCCCGCCCACACCGCCTCGCTTTCGGTCCACGCCTGGTTCACGTCGACGCGCACGTCGCCGCGCTCGCCGAGCGCGCGCTTGATCGCGACGACGTGCGCGACGTCGTCGGCCACCGCGCGCGCGCCGATCTTCAGCTTGAACGCGCGATGGCGGCGCGCCTCGAGCATCGCTTCGGCCTCCGCAATGTCGCGGCCGGTGTCGCCGCTCGCGAGCGTCCATGCGACGTCGAGCGCATCGGTCGCGCGGCCGCCGAACAGTTCGGAGAGCGGCACGCCGAGACGGCGCGCCTGCGCGTCGAAGAGGGCCGTCTCGAGCGCGCATTTCGCGAAGCGGTTGCCCTGGAACAGCTTGCGCACGTGCGCCATCGCGGCGCCCGGACGGGTCGCGTCCGCGCCTTGCAGCAGCGGCGCGAAATAGGTGTCGACGTTCGTCTTGATGCTCTCGGGGCTTTCTTCGCCGTACGCGAGACCGCCGATCGTCGTGCCTTCGCCGACGCCTTCGATACCGTCCGAGCATCGAACGCGCACGAGCACGAGCGTCTGGCGGTTCATCGTCGCAACCGACAGCTTGTGCGGCCGGATCGTCGGCACGTCGACGAGCAGCGTCTCGATGCGGTCGATGGTGATGCCTGTTGCTATCATCGGAATCCTCCTGTCGCACACATGGTAGAAACAAACGCGCGGCGGCGTCCAACACCCTTTCCGACTACTTCCATACTTTCGAGGTATGCATGGAACTGCGTCAGCTCCGGTATTTCATCGCGGTGGCCGAGGAGATGAACATCACGCGCGCCGCGCAGCGGCTGCACATGACGCAGCCGCCGCTCAGCCGCCAGTTGCAACTGATCGAGGACGAGATCGGCCTGCCGCTCTTCGAGCGCGGCGCGCGGCCGCTGAAGCTGACCGACGCGGGGCGGGTGCTGTACGCGCAGGCGCGGCGCGTGCTCGAGCAGGCCGACGAACTCGCGCCGCTCACGCGGCGGCTCGCGCAGGCGGCCGAGCGCATCGTGATCGGCTTCGTGCCGTCGACGCTGTACGGCGCGCTGCCCGACGTGATCCGCGCGTTTCGCGAGGCCGCGCCGGCGGTCGAGCTGTCGCTGATCGAAATGTTCACGCTAGAGCAACTGGGCGCGCTCAAGGGCGGGCGTATCGACATCGGCTTCGGCCGGCTGCGTTTCGACGACGACCAGCTCGTGCGCGAGGTGCTCGTCGAGGAGCGGCTGATCGCGGCGCTGCCGCACGGCCATCCGCTCGCCGCGCCGGATGCGCCGATCTCGCTCGCGGACGTCGCCGGGCAGACGCTGATCGTGTACCCGAGCACGCCGCGGCCGAGCTTCGCCGATCAGCAGCTGTCCGCGCTGCGCGACGGCGGGCTCGCGCCCGCGGCGGTGCACGAGGTGCGCGAGCTGCAGACGGCGCTCGGGCTCGTCGCCGCGCAAGTGGGCGTGTCGCTCGTGCCGGAGAGCGTCGAAGGGGTGAGGGTGAAGGGCGTCGTCTACCGGCGGCTGCCGGAGCCCGTCGCGACGTCGCCGATCATCCTGAGCCGGCGGCTGCACGACGAAAGCCGCGCGACCGCGCTGTTCTGCTCGCTCGCGCGCGAGCTGATGGCGGGCCGCTGACGCCGCGCGCCGCGCGGATGAAGGGGAAACGTAAGAATCAGGCGTCGCGCTCGCCGGCGAGCGTCGCGGAAGGCAGTTCGCCGAACCGTTCCCGGTATGCGAGCGCGAAGCGGCCGAAATGCGCGAATCCGCAGTCGAGCGCGATCTCGGCGATCCGGCGGTCGGGCCCCGCCGCGCGCAGCAGTTCGCGCGCGCGGTCGAGGCGCAGCTTGCGCAGGTACTGCATCGGGCTCATCCCGCGAAACTGCAGGAAGCCGTCGCGCAGCGTGCGCTCGGGCACGCCCGCCGCCTGTGCGATGTCGGCGAGTTGCAGCGGCAGCGCGAACTGGACGTCGATGAATTCCTGCGCGCGCCGCACGAAGCCGGGCGCGGGATCGGCGCGCCGCACGGGCGCGGCGGCGGGCGGATGGCCGTCGATCAGCAGATCGAGCAGCAGTTGTTCGAGCGCGGCCGCGACGCGCGGGTTCGCGCTCGCGCTCGCGATCAGCTCGGGCGAGCGCGCGACGAGCTTCAACTGCTGCATCCACGCGCTCAGCGCCGAATCGTCGACGCCGATCACCGGGTCGAGCGACGCCGCCGCGTCGCCCGCGTGCGCGGCGAGCGTCGCCGCATCGATACGGAGGACGAACTGCTCGCAATCGCGGGACAAATGCGCGTCGAACGGCTCGCCGGGCGCGCACAGCACGCCCGTGTGCGCATCGACGTCGAACGCGCGGCCCATCGTGCGGACCTGCGCGCTGCCGGTCAGACAAAACATCAGCAGGTGGTAGCCGTCGACCGCGTCGATGCGCACGCGCATCGCGTCGCCGAACGCAATGGTTCCGATTCCAAGCCCGCCGAGCCGCACGAAATCCATGTGCGACGGCCCATGGCGCGTGCCGTCCGGCAGCAGCGCATGCGGCTGCATCACGCGCGAGATCCGCTCGCGCGTCTCGTCGAGGTCGCGCGATTCGAACAGCCGGTGCTCGCGCAGCGCGAGCGGGTCGAATGGGGTCGGGGGCATGATCGTCTGCCTCGCACAAAGCGCCGGCATCCTGAATATCGTTCGTCGGCCGGGCGGCATGTCTGATGCGCGCATCGTAGCGCGGAAATCCGCCGGAAGTGGATACTGCGCCGCCGCAATCGCACTTTCCGGATAGACGGCGAATTCTAGCGTTTCAAAAATCGGTCTCGTCAGGCGGATTGTCGTCCGCCTCAACCGCAAGCATCTTGCATGGGAGTGGAGTGAGCGCTGAAGCGCTGGCTCCGATCGACAGGAGACAACGATGGAAACGACCGAATCGCCAGTATCGCTGATCAATCGCGCCGATTCGTCCGACGTGCGATTCCCGCGCGACGACGGATCGCGCGTGCCGTACAAGGTGTTCAGCTCGCAAGCGGTGTACGACCGCGAGCAGGAGCGGATCTTCCGCGGGCCGACGTGGAATTTCGTCGCGCTCGAAGCGGAGATTCCGAAGCCTGGCGACTTCAAGAGCACGTTCGTCGGCGACACGCCCGTCGTCGTCACGCGAGGCGAGGACGGCGCGCTCGCCGTGTGGGTGAACCGCTGCGCGCATCGCGGCGCGCAGGTGTGCCGCAAGGCGCGCGGCAACGCGAGCTCGCACACGTGCGTCTACCACCAGTGGAGCTTCGACAATCAGGGCAACCTGCTCGGCGTGCCGTTTCGGCGCGGCCAGAAGGGCATGACCGGGATGCCCGCGGATTTCGATCCGAAAAACCACGGGCTGCGCAAGCTGCGCGTCGACAGCTACAAGGGCCTCGTGTTCGCGACGTTCAGCGACGACGTCGCGCCGTTGCCCGACTATCTCGGCGCGCAGATGCGCCCGTGGATCGACCGCATCTTCCATAAGCCGGTCGAGTATCTCGGCTGCACGCGCCAGTATTCGAAATCGAACTGGAAGCTGTACTTCGAGAACGTGAAGGACCCGTATCACGCGAGCATGCTGCACCTGTTTCACACGACGTTCAACATCTTCCGCGTCGGGATGAAGGCGCGCTCGATTCCCGATGCGACGCACGGCCTGCACAGCATCATCACGATGACGAAGACGCGCGAGGACGCCGACACCGCGAGCGCATACAAGCAGCAGAACATCCGTTCGTTCGACGAAGGTTTCTCGCTCGAGGACGATTCGATCCTCGCGCTCGTGTCCGAGTACGACGAGGACACGACGAACCACATCCAGCCGATCTTTCCGCAGCTCGTGATCCAGCAGATCCACAACACGCTCGTCGCGCGTCAGCTGCTGCCGAAAGGGCCGAAGAACTTCGAGCTGATCTTCCACTTCTTCGGCTACGCGGACGACACGCCCGAGCTGCGCGCATTGCGGATCAAGCAGGCGAACCTCGTCGGGCCCGCAGGCTACATCTCGATGGAGGACACCGAGGCGACCGAGCTCGTGCAGCGCGGCACGGTGCGCGACGCGGATGCGGCGTCGGTGATCGAGATGTCGCGAGGCAATCCGGACCAGCAGGACACGGCGATCACCGAAAGCCTGATCCGCAAGTTCTGGGTCGGCTACCAGAAGCTGATGGGCTATTGAAGGGGAGACGAACATGACCGACATCACCGACGACATCACCGGCGATATCCGCACCTGGTTCGAACTGCACATGCTGCAGGACCGTTACATCGGCCACCTCGACAACGATCGGCTCGAACGGTGGCCGGAGCTTTTCACCGAAGACTGCCTGTACGAGATCGTTCCGAAGGAAAACGCCGACATGGGCTTGCCGATCGGCATCGTCTACTGCACGAACCGGCGGATGCTGCGCGACCGCGTCGTATCGCTGCGCCACGCGAACATTTACGAGGCGCACACGTACCGGCACATGACGTCCGGGCTCACGATCGTCGGCGGGAACGGCGGCGAGATCGAGACGGAGAGCAGCTACGTCGTCGTGCAGACGCGCAGCGACGGCGAATCGAACGTCTACCAGGCGGGCAAGTATTACGACACGGTCGTGCGCACGGCCGAGGGGCTGCGCTACAAGAAGAAGCGCGTGATTTACGACACGTCGCGCGTGCAGACGCTGCTCGCGACGCCGATCTGATTTTCACCAGGAGTTCGAAGCATGAGCAACGAAACCGTCGCCGCGTGGCATCCGCTCGGCGCACTCGACGAGTTCTCGGCGGACGAGCCGGCCGCGCGCGTCGTCGGCAACAGGCCGGTCGCGGTGTTTCGGATCGGCGACGACGTGTTCGCGCTGCACGACCTGTGCACGCACGGGCATGCTCGGTTGTCCGAAGGATTCGTCGAGGACGGCTGCGTCGAGTGCCCGCTGCATCAGGGGCTCTTCGACATCCGGACGGGCGCGCCGAAATGCGCGCCGGTGACCGAAGCCGTGCGCGCGTATCCGATCCGCATCGTCGACGGACAGGTCGAGATCCATGTCGACGAATGATCCGTATCTGATCGCGGGCGGCGGGCATGCGGCGCGGCGCGCGGCCGAGACGCTGCGCGCGCGCGATCCGGCCGCGCGCATCGTGATGATCGGCGCGGAGCCCGAGCTGCCGTACGACCGGCCGGCGCTGTCGAAGGACGCGCTCGTCGAAGCGGACGAAGGCGAGCGCCGCGCGTTCGTGCGCGACGCCGCGTGGTATCGCGAGCGCGACATCGCGCTGCGGCTCGGCGTGCGCGTCGACGCGATCGAGCGCGCCGCGCAGCGGGTGCGCTTGAGCGACGGCGCGAGCGTCGGCTACGCGCGTTTGCTGATCGCGACCGGCTCGCGCGTTCGGCGCTTCGCCGGGCCGATCGACGCCGGCGTGCCTGTTCACTACGTGCGCACGGTCGCCGATACGCGCGCGTTGCGCGCGGCGCTCGCGCCGGGCAAGCGCGTCGTGGTGCTGGGCGGCGGCTTCATCGGGCTCGAAGTGGCCGCGTCGGCCGTGCGGCTCGGCTGCCGCGCGACGGTCATCGATCCCGCGCCGCGCCTGCTTCAGCGCGGAATGCCCGAAGTCGTCAGTGCATTCGCGCTCGCGCTGCATGCGCGGCGCGGCGTCGACGTGCGGCTCGCCGCGCTGCCCGAGCGCATCCGCCGTTGCGCGAGCGGCGCGGCCGTCGTCGAGACGAGCGCGGGCGACGTCGAGGCCGACGTGGTCGTGGCCGGCATCGGCGTCGTGCCGAACGTCGAGCTCGCGCAGGCGGCGGGGCTCGACGTCGACAACGGCATCTGCGTGGACGACGGGTGCCGCACCGCCGATCCGGCGATCTTCGCGGCGGGCGAGGTCACGCGGCATTTCAATCCGCTCGTCGGCCGTGATCTGCGGATCGAGTCGTGGCAGGTCGCGGAGAACCAGCCGGCCGTCGCGGCGGCGAACATGCTCGGCGGCGCCGAGACTTACGCGGAATGGCCGTGGCTGTGGTCCGATCAGTACGACTGCAACCTGCAGACGCTCGGCCTCTTCGACGGCGAGCAGACGCTCGTGCTGCGCGGCTCGCCCGAGCGCGACGGCGCGTTTTGCGTGTTCGCGCTGAACGCGCGCGGCGAGCTGAAGGCGGTCGCGGCCGTCAACGCGGGGCGCGAGATCGCCGCGTGCCGCCGATTGATGACGGCGAACGTCGTGCTCGATCCCGCGCGCCTCGCGGACCCGTCCGCCGCGTTGCGCTCGATGTTGCCTCGCGGTGCGTAGCGCGTAGCGTCCGCGCCTTGCGGAACGGCTGCCCGATCGATGCCGTCACGCACGCGTGCGAGCGCCGGACGCTTGCGCGCGTGCGCCTTCTCGCGCCGTATCGCTTGCGCGTTCGCGCGCGAGCGGTAAGAATCGCGTGTTGACTGACATCCGACAGACAGGCTCGCGAGCCGGGAGACTTTGATGGCCTACGATCAATCGAACATTTTTGCGAAGATCCTGCGTGGCGAGGTGCCGTGCATCCGGTTGTGCGAAACGGACACGACGCTCGCGTTCATGGACATCATGCCGCAATCGAAGGGCCATGCGCTCGTCGTGCCGAAGGAGGCGGCGGAGACGTTCTACGAGCTGTCCGAAGAAGCGGCGGCGGAATCGATGAAGATGGTGAAGCGCGTCGCGCTCGCGCTGCGCAAGACGCTCGAACCGGAAGGGCTGTTCATCGGCCAGTTCAACGGCGCGGCGGCGGGCCAGACGGTGCCGCACGTGCATTTCCACGTGATCCCGCGCTGGGCCGACGAGCCGCTCAAGATGCACGCGCGCGAGATGGCCGATGCGGCGGAACTGCAAGCGCTGGCGGAGCGGATTCGCGCGGCGTTGTAAGCGCAACATGCGCGGGCGGGCGCGGCGCGGCGACGGGCTGCGCCGCGCCGCGCGTCAAAGCTGATCGTCGATCGGCAACAGCAGGCACAGCCCCGCCAGCAGGTTCCGATAGAAGCCTGCGTTCGGATCGACGCTGTACGTGCGCACGCGGCCGTCGGCGACCTCGGTCCACACGAGCGGCCACGCCGTCGCGCTCGCGCCCGCCGTCTGGAGCGCATCCGGCGCGTGGGGCGCGAGCGTCACGCGGTAGCTGATCGCCGGCTTCGTCACTTCGTCGAACAGGTTCGCGACTTCGTTCGCGAGTTGCGGGCTGTGAATCACGAGCGCGAGCTCCGTGTTCAGGTGCGCGGAGCGCGGATCGAGATTCATCGAGCCAATCACGAGAATTTTCCGATCGATCACGTACGCCTTCGCATGCAGGCTCGCGCGTGAGCGCGAGCCGAGCATGCCGATGCGCGCGCGTGCCTGATCCGGCTTGTATTCGTACAGCTCGACGCCGTGCCGCAACATCGGCACGCGATACGGCGCGTAGCCGGCCTGCACGGCGACGGCATCCGTCGCCGCGAGCGAATTCGTCAGGATCGCTACGCGTACGCCGCGCGCGGTCAACTGGCCGAGCGCCTTCACGCCGGCCTTGTGCGGCACGAAATACGGCGACAGCACGAGGAATTCGCGCTGCGCGTCGCGCGTCAGCGCGATGAGCCGCTGCATCGGCGGGCTTTTGTAGCTGTCGTCTGGCGCGGCGATCTTGTCGGGCGAATCGGCGGTGAACTCGGCGCTCGCCCAGACGAGGCCGAGTTCGCTGCGCGCGATCTGCGCGGAAAGCGGCGTCGCGTTCAGCGGCTTCGCGTTGTACGGCGTCGCGTTCGCGCGCCAGTGCGCCCGCAGCGCCTCGCGCGCCGCGTCCAGATCGGTCGCGTCGTAGTGCCGCCGATTCAGCGCCGGCAGCGGATACGTGAGCGCGCTCGCCCAGTACGCGTCGAAGCTCGCCGAAATGTCGCGCGTGACGGGGCCGGCCGCGAGCACGTCGAGATCGCGGAACTGCAGCGTCGGGCTCGCGTTGAAATACTCGTCGCCGAGATTGCGGCCGCCGACGATCGCGATCTGGTTGTCCGCGATCATTGCCTTGTTGTGCATCCGGCGCGTGAAATTGTCGATCTGCGTGAAGAGGTTCGTCGTGCGCGCGAGCATCCCACGGCGTGCGGCGCCGAACGGATTGAACACGCGCACTTCGAGGTTCGCGTGCGCGTCGAGCGCGGACATCAGCTTGTCGACGTCCTTGAAATTCAGATCGTCGACGAGCATCCGCACGCGCACGCCGCGGTCGGCCGCATACAGCGCGGCGCCGAGCAGCAGCTTGCCCGTCGTGTCCTCGGCGGCGATGTAGTACTGAATGTCGAGCGTCTTCGTCGCCGCGCGCGCGACCGCGATGCGCATCTGCAGCGCCTCGTCGCCGCGCGGCAGCACGAGAAAGCCCGATTCGCCCGGGTGCAGCGGCGCTTGCGTGGCGAGCGCGGCCGCGAGGGGCGTCGACGTGCCGGGCGGCAACGCGTAGGAGACCGTGCGGTCGAGCGCCGTGGCGGGCGGATGCGTCGCGCAGCCGGCGAGCCCGAGCGCCGCGCACACCACGAGCGCGCACGCGGCGGCCGTCATGAAGCGGGTGGGGCGGTGCAGCGGCAAGCCGCGGCGGGCGGCACGATCCGGCACGTTGAGACCTCCTTCGGGCATCTGTCTGGATGATCGTCGAATCGACGGCGCGGCAGGCCGGGCGCCGCGCGAAGGCATTCTAAGTGGCGCCGGCGACGCGGGTCAACCGAGCCGCGCGCCGCCCGGTGTACCATCTGACGAGTCCGTCATTCCTGCTCGCGAAGCCCGTCATGGCCCATCCGGCATCCTCGCCTTGCATCGAAATCAGGCGCCTTCGCGCCGCGCACGCGGCCGACTATCGCGCGATCCGCCTCGCCGCGCTGAAGGACGCGCCGGACGCATTCGGCTCGACTTACGAAGCCGAGGCCGCGCGGCCGCCGGTCGCGTTCGCCGAGCGGCTCGACAGCGCGATCGTGTTCGGTGCGTACGTCGACGGCGCGATCGCAGGCATGGCCGGCTTCAAGCGTCGGGAAGGCGCGAAGGAGCGTCACAAGGGCTTCCTGTGGGGCATGTATGTCGCACCCGCTGCAAGGCGGCGCGGCGTCGGCGCGGCGCTGCTCGATGCGGTGCTCGCGGCCGCGGAGCAAGCGGCCGAGCAGGTGACGCTCGCCGTCGCCGACGGCAACGGCGCGGCGCGCGCGTTCTACGAGCGGCACGGCTTCGTCGCGTACGGCGTCGAGCCGCGCGCGCTCAAGGGAGCGAACGGCTACGCGGACGAATGGTTGATGGTGAAGTTCCTGCCGTCCGCGCCGCCGCGCGCGTGACGAGACGAAATCGATACGACCGGATCGCGATGCTCGACGACAAGGAACGGGAACTCCGAAACAGCAAGCGGCGCGCGCTCGCGCTGCTGCTCGCCGCGGCGGGCGTGTTCGCGGCGACGCTGTTCGCGCCGCGCGGCTTCTGGATCGACGGCGTCAAGGCGATCGCGGAGGCGTCGATGGTTGGCGCGCTCGCCGACTGGTTCGCGGTCGTCGCGCTGTTTCGGCGCGTGCCGATACCGTTCGTGTCGCGGCACACGGAGATCATTCCGCAGAACAAGGAAAAGATCGCCGACAATCTCGCCGCATTCGTGCAGGAGAAGTTTCTCGACCCGGCGTCGATCGTCGCGCTGATCAAGCGGCACGACCCGGCGGCCCGGCTCGCGCAGTGGCTCGCGACGCCGCGCAACGCGCACGTGCTGGGCGGCTACGCGACGCGTCTCGTCGCGTTCGGGCTCGACATGACCGACGACGCGCGAATCCAGTCGTTCGTGAAGGACGCGTTTCATGCGGCGCTCGACCGGATCGACCTGTCGCGATCCGCGGGCGCGATCCTCGACACGCTGACGAAGGACGGCCGCCATCAGGCGTTGCTCGACGACGGGATCGCGCAGATCGTCGGATTCCTTCGCGATCCCGACAATCGCGCGTCGATCGCGACGTACATCGTCGACTGGCTGAAATACCAGTTTCCGAAGATGGAGAAGCTGCTGCCGACGAGCTGGCTCGGCGAGCACGGCGCGGAGCTGATCTCGAACGTCGTGACGCGAGTGCTCACGCAGATCGCCGAGGACCCCGAGCATCGGCTGCGGCGCAGCTTCGACGACGCGGCAGCGCGCCTCGTGGTGCGATTGAAGCGCGACCCCGCGTTCATCGAGAAGGGTGAGGAAATCAAACGCTATCTGCGCGACGGCGACGTGTTCAACCGCTACGTGAAGGACATGTGGGACCAGCTTCGCGCCTGGCTGAAGGCCGATCTCGCGCGCGACGATTCGGTCGTCCACCAGCGCGCGACGGCGCTCGGCGGCTGGCTCGGCGAGCGGCTCGCGCAGAGCCCGCAATTGCGCGACTCGATGAACGAGCACGTCGAGCGCGCGGCGAGCGAGATGGCGCCCGAGTTCGCCGAGTTCCTGACGCGGCACATCAGCGACACCGTGAAGAACTGGGACGCGCGCGAGATGTCGCGGCAGATCGAGCTGAACATCGGCAAGGATCTGCAATACATCCGGATCAACGGCACGCTGGTCGGCGGGCTGATCGGGCTCGGGCTCTATGCGGTGTCGAGCCTCGCGCGCTGGGCGGGCGCGCTGCCTTTCTGAGCGCGCGCGTTCGTCGCCGCTGCGCTTTCGGCGCTTTCGCCGGGATCAGCGAGATCAGCGAGATCAGCGAGATCACCGCGCCGAAGCATCGGCATCCTGAACGAATTTGACGATTGCGCGCTCGACGCCGCATGCGTCGGCATGCTGTAATCGCGCGATCGGCCGCCCGTCGTTCGGCCGTTTAACTCTCGCGTGGAAGGCGCACCCATGTCTCC
Source organism: Burkholderia sp. ABCPW 111 (assembly GCF_000773065.1). NCBI lineage: Bacteria > Pseudomonadati > Pseudomonadota > Betaproteobacteria > Burkholderiales > Burkholderiaceae > Burkholderia > Burkholderia sp. ABCPW 111. Next base: position 22,929 of record NZ_JPWT01000085.1, read on the forward strand.
GGTCTCGGCATTCAAGCTCGTCCTGCTGTCGTTTCTCGCGATCGTCGCGCTCGAGCTGCTCGCGAAGCGGCTCAAGCTGCCGCCCGCCGCCGCGCTGCTCGTCGGCGGCGCGGGCATCGCGTTCCTGCCCGGCTTGCCGCCCGTCGATCTCGATCCCGATCTCGTGCTGATCGTGTTCTTGCCGCCGCTGCTGATGGACGGCGCGTACTTCTCGGTATGGGAGGAGTTCAAGCGCAACGTCGGCGGCATCATGATGCTCGCGATCGGCGCGGTCGCGTTCACCACGTTCGCGGTCGGCTTGGCCGTGCATCTCGTCGCGCCGGGCCTGCCATGGGCCGCGTGCTTCGCGCTCGGCGCGATCGTGTCGCCGCCCGACGCGGTCGCCGCGAAGGCCGTGCTCGAGCGCGTCGCGCTGCCGCGCCGGCTGATGGTGCTGCTCGAAGGCGAGAGCCTGCTGAACGACGCGGCGGGGCTCGTGCTGTTTCGCTTCGCGCTCGCCGCCGCGCTGACGGGCGCGTTCAGCGCGGGCGACGCGCTCGTGCGCTTCGCGGAGCTCGGCTTCGGCGGCGTCGCGGTGGGCTTCGTCGTCGGCTGGCTGATCGTGCGCTTCCTGAAACTCATCGAGGACGACTATCTCGTGATCACGACGGCCGTTCTCGCCGCATGGATCAGCTACATCGCGGGCGAGATGTTCGAGGTGTCCGGCGTGATCGCGACCGTGACGACCGGGATGATGCTCGGCTGGCATCAGCACGAGGTGTTCTCCGCGTCGGTGCGCAATCGCGGCACCGCGTTCTGGCAGGTGATCGTGTTCCTGCTCGAGGCGCTCGTGTTCGTGTTGATCGGCCTGTCGCTGCGCGGCGTGATCGTGCGGCTCGGCGGGCTCGGCGAGGTGTTCGCGACGATGACGCCCGCGGTGGTCGCGGTGCTGGCCGCCGTCGTCGTGTCGCGCTTCGTCTGGGTGTTCGCGGTCGAGCTGCTGAAGGCGCCCGTCGCGCGCGTGCGCGGGCGTGGACCGCTCGCCGACTGGAAGGCGGCGGCCGTGATGAGCTGGGCGGGAATGCGCGGCGTCGTGACGCTCGCGATCGCGCTGTCGCTGCCGGACGCGATGCCGGGCCGCGATTTGATCCTCGTCGCCGCATTCGCGGTGATCCTCGTCACCGTGCTGCTGCAGGGCACGACGATCGGGCCGCTGATTCAACTGCTGAGGCTGCGCGATCCGGGGCCCGCGCCGCATCATCTGACGGAACCGCAGACGTGGGCGCGCGTCGAGGCCGCGCAGCTCGCGGCGATCCAGCCGCTCGTGCGCGACGCCGGCGGCAACCTCATTCATCCGCGGCTGCTCGAGCAATATACGTACCGCGCGAACGTGACCGCGCGCCATCAGAACGAGCCGGCGTTTCCGGAGCACGAGCGCAACGCGCACTACGACGTCGTGCTCGCGGCGATCGCGGCCGGCCGTGCGGAGCTGCTGCGGCTGCATCGCGGCGGCCAGATCCACGACGAGATGCTGTACCTGCTCGAACGCGATCTCGACTTGCAGGAGATCGCGGCGCAGCACGCGAAGGGATAGCGGCGTGCGCGGCGCGACGCGCATTGCCCTCCGGCGTGTCATCGTTTCGTAAGCTGCCCGCCTCGAAGCGGCTTTTTCGGCGATCTCCTACAATCGAGAATCGCCGCCACCGATGCGCCGCCGATGCGGCGTCGATCGCGCGCCGGCAGCCGTCCGGCCGCGGCCGGAAATAGCGGGCCGCGCAACCCATCGCCGCGGCTGTTTCGCTCTGCTTGCTTTTGCTTTTGTCTGTCGAAGGAAAGGGTCGCGTACGCCGTAGGCCGGCGTAAGCGTCGCTCAACGCCGCGCGCGCCGTAAGCCGGAGGCGCGGCACCAACCGAGAGTCCCCATGAAAGCATCCGATCTGTTCGTGAAGGCGCTGGAGGCGGAAGGCGTCCAGTATGTGTTCGGCATTCCCGGCGAGGAAAACCTCGATCTCCTCGAGTCCCTGCGGCGCTCCCGCATCAAGCTCGTACTGACCCGCCACGAGCAGGCGGCGGGCTTCATGGCGGCCACCTACGGGCGGCTGACCGGCAAGACGGGCGTGTGCCTCGCGACGCTCGGCCCCGGCGCGACGAATTTCGTGACGGCGGCCGCGTATGCGCAGCTGGGCGGCATGCCGATGCTGATGATCACCGGGCAAAAGCCGATCAAGTCGAGCAAGCAGGGCCATTTCCAGATCGTCGACGTGGTCGGGATGATGCAGCCGCTCACGAAGCTCACGCGGCAGATCGTGTCGATCGGCAACATTCCGTCGGCGGTGCGTGAGGCGTTCCGGCGCGCGGAGGAAGAGCGCCCCGGCGCCACGCACCTCGAATTGCCCGAGGACATCGCGCACGAGGAGGGCGACGGCAAGCCGATTCCCGCGAGCTACAGCCGCCGGCCGATCGCCGAGGAGAAGGCGGTCGCGCACGCGGCCGAAGCGATCCAGGCGGCGCGCCATCCGCTCTTGATGATCGGCGCGGGCGGCAATCGCAAGACGACCCGCAAGATGCTCAAGGAATTCGTCGACACGACGGGCATACCGTTCTTCACGACGCAGATGGGCAAGGGCGTGATCGACGAAACGCATCCGCTGTGGCTCGGCAACGCGACGCTGTCGGACGGCGATTTCGTGCACCGCGCGATCGAGCACGCGGACTGCATCATCAACGTCGGCCACGACGTGATCGAGAAGCCGCCGTTCTTCATGCGCGCCGACGACAAGACCGTGATCCACGTGAACTTCCTCGGCGCGCAGGTCGATCCCGTGTACTTCCCGCAGATCGAGGTCGTCGGGGACATCGCGAACGCGGTGTGGCAGATGAAGGAGACGCTCGCGCGCCAGCCGCACTGGGATTTCTCGCGCTTCATGCTGATCAAGGAGCACTTCGAGGCGCACCTGAAGAAAGGGCAGGACGACCCGCGCTTTCCGATGTATCCGGTGCGGATCGTCAACGATCTGTACCGGTCGATGCCGGAGGACGGCATCGTCTGCCTCGACAACGGCATGTACAAGATCTGGTTCGCGCGCTACTGGCGCGCGCACGAGCCGAATTCGCTGCTGCTCGACAACGCGCTTGCGTCGATGGGCGCGGGCCTGCCGTCGGCGATCGCGACGAAGATCGTGCATCCGCAACGCAAGGTGATGGCCGTGTGCGGCGACGGCGGCTTCATGATGAATTCTCAGGAGCTCGAAACGGCGGTGCGGCTCAAGCTCGACCTCGTCGTGATGATCCTGCGCGACGACGCGTTCGGAATGATCCGCTGGAAGCAGGAGAACATGAACTTCCCCGATTACGCGATGACGCTCGCGAACCCGGATTTCGTCGCGTACGCGCAGAGCTACGGCGCGCATGGGCACCGGATCGCGTCGGCCGACGAACTCGAGCCTCTCGTGCGCGAATGCTTTGCGTCGCCGGGCGTGCATCTGATCGACGTGCCGATCGACTACTCGGACAACGAGCGCGTGCTCAATCGCGAAATCAAGCGCCTGTCGGCGCAGTTGTGACCGCAGTGGGCGGCACGGCGCATCAAACCGGACGGAGTGATTCGACATGCTGAAGGAAACCTATCCGTATTACCTCGCGAACGAGGCGGTGTACGCGAACACCGATCTCGACGTCACCGACAAGTACAGCGGCGAGGTCGCGACGCGCGTCGCGCTCGCCGACGCGAATACGATCGACGCCGCGATCGGCGCGGCCGTCGCCGCGCAAAAGCCGCTGCGCGAGCTGCCGGCGTTCAGGCGGCAGGCGATCCTCGAGCACTGCGTCGCGCGGTTTCGCGAGCGCTTCGACGAGCTGGCCGAAGCGCTGTGCATCGAGGCGGGCAAGCCGATCAACGATTCGAAGGGTGAAGTGACGCGCCTCATCGACACGTTCCGCGTCGCGGCGGAGGAATCGGTGCGCATCGAGGGCGGCCTCATCAACCTCGAAATCTCGCCGCGCGCGCAGGGCTACAGCGGCTATTACAAGCGCGTGCCGATCGGGCCGTGCTCGTTCATCTCGCCGTTCAACTTTCCGCTGAACCTCGCCGCGCACAAGGTCGCGCCCGCGCTCGCCGCGGGCTGCCCGTTCGTGCTGAAACCCGCGAGCCGCACGCCGATCGGCGCGCTGATCATCGGCGAAGTGCTCGCGCAAACCGATTTGCCGAAGGGCGCGTTCTCGATCCTGCCCGCGCATCGCGACGGCGCCGATCTCTTCACGACCGACGAGCGCTTCAAGCTGCTGTCGTTCACGGGCTCGCCCGCGGTCGGCTGGGAGCTGAAGAAGAAGGCGGGCAAGAAGAAGGTCGTGCTCGAACTCGGCGGCAACGCGGCCGCGATCGTCGACGCCGATCAGCGCGAGCGGCTCGACTACGTCGTCGAGCGGCTCGCGTTCGGCGCGTACTACCAGTCAGGGCAGAGTTGCATCGGCGTGCAGCGGATCATCGCGCATGCGGATGTCTACGACGCGCTGCGCGAGAAGCTGATCGCGAAGACGCGCTCGCTGAAGATGGGCGATCCGAAGGACCCGGCGACGTTCGTCGGCCCGATGATCTCCGAATCCGAGGCGCGGCGGCTGGCCGGCTGGATGGAAGCGGCCGTCGCGGCGGGCGCGAGGATAGTCGCGGGCGGCGGCGTCGACGGCGCGATGTTCGAGGCGACGCTGCTCGAGAGCGTCGGCCGCGATCAGGATCTGTATCGCAAGGAGGCGTTCGGCCCCGTCGCGCTGCTCGAGACGTTCTCCGATTTCGACGACGCGCTCGCGCGCGTGAACGACAGCGATTTCGGCCTGCAGGCGGGCGTGTTCACCGATTCGCTCGCGCACGCGCAGCGCGCGTGGGACGAGCTCGAAGTGGGCGGCGTCGTGATCAACGACGTGCCGTCGTTCCGCGTCGACAACATGCCGTACGGCGGCGTGAAGGATTCGGGGCTCGGCCGCGAAGGGATTCGCTACGCGATCGAGGACATGACCGAGCTGCGGCTCATGGTGGTGCGCAAGCGTTGATTGCGGCGCGGCGGCGTGATGCGGTGCCGCCGTCGCGCGCGTCGCCGCCGCTTCGCTGCGCGCTCGGCTTGTTCGGTGCGCTCGGCGTGCGATTCCGCAGACCTATCCTTTCGTCACGAGCATCCGGCGGATCGGCGCGCGGGAAGCGGGCGAGCGCGACGGGCGGTGCGTGGCGTCGATGCAGGGCGAAATGCGCAGCGGCCGCCGCGACAAGACGGCCGCGAATCGCGGCGACGGCGCCTTGCGCGCTACGCCGCCGCGATCGCGTGGCCCGGCAGGCTGAGGCTCGTCGACTTCGCGAGCACGCAGACGTCGCCCGCCGCGTTGCGCAGCGTGCCTTCGAGGCGCACGACGTCGCCTTTGAGCTTCGGGTTCGGCTCGATCGCGACGATCCGCCATTCCATCGTCGCCGTATCGCCCGCCGCGACCGCCTTGCGGAACTGAAATTCGAATTCGAGCCCGAGCGCCGGCCGCCGCTCGCTGAGGAACGTCGCGACCATCCCCATCATCAGCGCCGAATAGTGCGTGCCGCTGACGATCAGTCCGCCGAATCGCGTCGATCCGGCGAGCGCCTCGTCGTGATGCAGCGGATTCATGTCGCCGGCGAGCGCGGCAAATCGGCGAACGGATTCAATGTCGAACGTGACCATTTTCGAGATAGTTTCGCCGACGTTGTAACTCGTATTCATGAGGATGCGCAGAATAATTGGATAAGAAAGTGGCGGCCGCGTATTAAACGGCAATTGCCGAATATCGAGATAAGGCGGCAATGGTCGCGATCGTCGCCGTCTCGAAAAACCGGGGGGGCGGCGCGCGAAGCGTTCCCGCTCACGCCGGCATTGACGGCGATGCGCGCCGCCGCATCGATTGGAGATGCTATCGTTCACCGACCGGACGGTCAATCTGACGGCGCGTCCGGCCGAACCGGGCGGCTTCGTGCATGTGTGAGGCGTCGAGCCGAGAGCCGAGCGCCGGCGCGTGTCGCGCGCGCGCGTCAAACGCCCGTCGAGCGGGCGTCGCGGGCCGATTTCCGGCAGGCCGCGCAGGTTCGGCGAACATGCGGTGACTTGCGTCGAAGAAAACGTTTGCGCTCCCTTCATCTTCCGGCGTCGCGAGCCCGATTGATAAACCGCACTGTGGCGAGCAGATAACACACTGCTCGGATGCAATTGCGCGCCGCGCGTATCCGGCGCATTGTGACCACGAAATCAGCCGGGCCGCTCCGACACACGCTTTTACCTGATCGAACGATGACTCGATCGTAAAAAGGAGTGAAATGCGCATCGATTATCGAGCGAGATCAGCGAGCGGACTTAATTTCATTTAACATCAGCACTTTATATTCGTTTTAAGAAAGAATGAGGGCCCGTTTCATTGCCGTTCACGAGGAACGGCGGGCTCGCGCTCACGCGATCGCATGCTGAACCAGCCGGGCAGGCGAGCGACGAACGGGGCTGGAACAGGCAACAAGGCAACGATTGCGTAGCGCTACGACATGATGAACAAAACGAGTAGGGATAATGCTTCGGATTCGCTTGAATCGGGGATCTCGGTGCTGCTGGTCGACGACCAGGCGTTCGTCGGCGAAGTGATTCGCCGCTCGCTCGTCCCGGAGGGCGACATCGTGCTGCACACGTGCACCGACGCGCAGCGCGCGCTCGCGATGGCGAGGGAAGTGAAGCCGACCGTGATCCTGCAGGACCTCGTGATGCCCGACATCGACGGCCTTGATCTCGTGCGCGCATGGCGCGCCGACGCGCAGACGGCGCGCGTGCCGATCATCGTGCTCTCGGCGAAGGAAGAGCCTGTCGTCAAGCGCGCGGCCTTCGTCGCCGGCGCGAACGACTATCTCGTCAAGTTGCCCGACACGATCGAGCTGATCGCGCGCATCCGCTACCACTCGAATTCCTACCTGATGCTGCGGCAGCGCGACGAGGTGCTCGATTTCCTGTCGCACGACATGCGCACGCCGCAGACGTCGATCCTCGCGCTGCTCGACGTCTATCGCAACGAGCACGGCGCGATGCCGCCGATTCTCGAGCGGATCGAGACGCACGCGCGCCGCGCGCTCGCGCTCGCCGACGGCTTCATTCATCTGACGCGCGCGCAATCGGAGAAGCGGCCGAGCGAGACGGTGAGCCTGAACGAGGTCGTGCTCGATGCCGTCGACCAGATGTGGGAGAAAGCGGGCAGCGTCGGCAGCCGCGTGAGCGCCGACGTGCCGCCGACGGAGTGCCTGTGCATCGGCGACCGGATGATGCTCACGCGCGCGGTCGCCAATCTCGTCGACAACGCGCTGAAGTATGGGCCGGCGGGCTCGGAGGTGCGCTGCACGCTCGTCGAGGACGGCGACGGCTGGCTGATCGGCGTCGAGGACGAAGGCGCCGGCATCGCGCCCGAGCAGCGCGCGGCCGCGACCGAATCGTTCGTGCGGCTCGTGCCGGCGGGCGGCGCGCAGCGCGGCGGCTTCGGGCTCGGGCTCGCGTTCGTGCGCGCGACGGCCGCGAAGCATCGCGGTCTGATCCTGATGCGCTACACGCCGCGCGGCTTCCTCGCGGGACTTCGGATTCCGAAGGATGCGAGCGCCGCGTGACGCGCGCGCTGGCCGCACGCCGCCGTCCGTGCGACACGATCCGCTTCGCGCGCACCGACCTGTCCTCGTTCACGATGGTTCAAGTTACACTCGCGATGCCCGGGTTTCGCGTCGCGCCGGGATCGATGCGATCCGCCCCGTGCGTAGCGCGACGCTTTCCTCATCTGATTTTCCGCCAGCCGGATAAAACGACATGCCCACAGTGACGCCTCGCGCCAGCCACGAGATTCTTCGCAAACCCGCCGCCGGCAGCCGGCTCACGCTGGGCAACCGGATACTGTTCAGCTTCGGCGCGCTGTTCGTGCTGATGCTGTTCATGGCGGCGCTGTCCTATCAGCGCCTGCGCGCGATCAACGACGAAGCGATCAGCATCGAGCGCGATTCCCTTCCGGGCGTCTATCTCGCCGCTTCGTTGCGCGCGGCGACGAACGAATCGTACATCGCGCTGCAGCGCGCGGTGTTCGTCGACGCCGACGCCGACGCCGTCCGGCGCGATCTCGCGAAGGTGCCCAGCCTGCTCGAGGAAACCGACAAGCTGATGTCCGCGTATCAGGCGTCGATCTACCGCAACGACGATCAGGAGCGCTTCAACGCGTTTCGCGCGTCCTACGAGCGCTACGTGCCGCTCCTGAACGACGCCGTGCAGAAGGCGCACGGCGCGAAGCCCGATTCGCTCGCCGCGTACGCGAAGATGACGCTCGCGTGGGAAGAGGTGATTCGCACCGCCAACGTTCTCGTGCAGGAGAACCGGCGCTTCGCCGAGCAGTCGGCGACGCTGATCCGCGAATCGGTGCACGGCACCGAGATCACGCTCGCGGTCGCGCTTGGCGTCGTGCTCGTCGCCGCGCTCGTGCTCGGCTATTTTCTCTATCGCGCGGTGACGGTGCCGATGGCGCGGCTCGTCGACGTGCACGACGTGATGCGCACGGGCGATCTGACGCAGCGCCTGAACCTTGGCCGCAGCGACGAATTCGGCACGCTCGAGAGCGGCTTCAACCGCATGGCCGACGAGCTGACCGCGCTCGTCGCGCAGGCGCAGCAGTCGTCGCTGCAGGTGACGACGTCGGTCGCCGAGATCGCGGCGACGTCGCGCGAGCAGCAGGCGACGGCGAACGAAACGGCGGCGACGACGACCGAGATCGGCGCGACCTCGCGCGAGATCTTCGCGACGTCGCGCGATCTGCTGCGCACGATGAACGAGGTGTCGGCGGTCGCCGAGCAGTCGGCGACGCTCGCGGGCGTCGGCCAGAGCGGCCTCACGCGGATGGGCGAGACGATGCGCAGCGTGATGGATGCGGCGGGCTCGGTGAACGCGAAGCTCGCGATCCTCAACGAGAAGGCGATCAACATCAACCAGGTCGTCGCGACGATCACGAAGGTCGCCGACCAGACCAACCTGCTGTCGCTGAACGCCGCGATCGAAGCGGAGAAGGCGGGCGAGTACGGCCGCGGCTTCGCGGTCGTCGCGACCGAGATCCGCCGCCTCGCGGATCAGACGGCGGTCGCGACGTACGACATCGAGCAGACGGTGAAGGAGATCCAGTCGGCGGTGTCGGCGGGCGTGATGGGGATGGACAAGTTTTCCGAGGAAGTGCGGCGCGGAATGCGCGACGTGCAGCAGGTGGGCGGCCAGTTGTCGCAGATCATCGCCGAAGTGCAGACGCTCGCGCCGCGCTTCCAGATGGTCAACGAAGGGATGCAGACGCAGGCGAGCGGCGCCGAGCAGATCACGCAGGCGCTGTCGCAACTGTCGGAGGCCGCGCAGCAGACGGCGGAATCGCTGCGGCAATCGTCGCAGGCGATCGACGATCTGACGCTCGTCGCGAACCAGTTGCGCACGGGCGTGTCGCGCTTCAAGGTCGACGCGTGATGTGCGTGACGCGCCAAGCGGAGCCGACATGCTGTTCCTGCTGTTTCACCTAGACGGCGAGCGCTACGCGCTCGATGCGGCGGAGATCGCCGAAGTGCTGCCGCTCGCCGCGACCAAGACGATTCCCGGCGCGCCCGCGTGGGCGGCCGGCATCCTCATGCATCGCGGCGAGCCGGTGCCGGTGATCGACGTGCCGCGGCTCGCGCTCGGCCGCGCCGCGCAGCCGTTGCGCTCGACGCGGCTCGTGCTCGTGCGCTACCGGCTGCCTGCCGCCGAGCCGGCGGTCGCGCCGCCGCGCGTGCGTCTGCTCGGGCTCATCGTCGAGCGCGCGACGCAGACCGCGCGAATCGCGCGCGACGCGTTCCGCGACAGCGGAATCGCGACGCCGCACGCGCGCTGGCTCGGGCCGATCGCGAGCGACGCGGACGGCGTCGTCCAGTGGGTCGCGGTCCAGCACATCGTTAGCGGCGATGCGCGCGCATTGCTGTTCGACTACGCGGCGGCGCTCGATCCGGCCGGCGCGAGCGCGCCGCTCGCGGGCGCACCGACGGGAGGCGGCCGATGAACGCGTTCGATCCGCGCTTTCAGGCGTGGCTGTCGCGCGAGACGGGGATCGATCCGGCCTCGCTCGGCAACGACTTCGTCGCGCGCGCGCTCGCCGAGCGGATCGCCGCGACGCAGCCGGGCGCGGGCGGCGATGCGGCCGAGCAGGCCGCACGTTCGCCGCAGCCGATCACGAGCGAAGCGCTCGATGCGTACTGGCAGCGCCTGAACGCGTCGGACGACGAGCGGCGCGCGCTGATCGAGCTGTTCGTCGTGCCGGAGACGTGGTTTTTCCGCGAGCGCGAGGCGTTCGGCGCGCTCGCGCGGTTCGGCGCGCAGCGGCTGTCGGCTCAGCCCGCGCGCGCGCTGCGGGTCCTGAGCGCGCCGTGCTCGACGGGCGAGGAGCCGTATTCGGCGGCGATGGCGCTGCTCGACGCGGGCATCGATCCGGCGCGCTTCGAGATCGACGCGCTCGACATCAGCGCGCGCGCGATCGCGCACGCGGAGCGCGCGCGCTACGGGCGCAACTCGTTTCGCGGCCACGCGCTCGGCTTTCGCGGCCGGCACTTCAAGGCGGCGGCCGACGCCTGGGTGCTCGACGAGCGAGTGCGCGCGTGCGTGCGGTTCCGGCAGGCGAATCTGCTCGATCTGCTCGGCTGCCCCGGTCAACCGTACGACTTCGTGTTTTGCCGCAACGTGCTGATCTATTTCGATCGCGACGCGCAGGATCGCGTCGTGCGGATCGTCGAGGAGCAGCTCGACGAGCGCGGAATCCTGTTCGTCGGGCCGGCCGAGACGGGGGTCGTGATGCGGCAGGGGTTGACGTCCGCGCAGATTCCGTTGGCATTCGCGTTTCGCAAGCCGGCCGTGGACGCGTCGGCGTGGCCCGGCGCGAACGGCACCGGCGCGCATGCGGCGGGCGCCGCGTGGCGCGGCGGATCGGCGGCGGCGGGCATCGCGGGCGCCGATCGCACGCCGACGCTCGGCGGCACGTTGCGCGCGATCGCGCATGAATGGTTCTTCGATGCCGGATGGCCGACGCCCGAGCCGATCGCGCGCGCGATCGACGGCGCACCGGCCGAGCCGTCCGCCGGATCGTCGGTGCCCGCGCCGGCCGCGATGCGCTCCGCATCCGAGCCGCTCGCGCGTGGCGGTGATTCCGAATCCGATTCCGACTTCGACTTCGACTCCGGCTTCAACTCCGGTTTCAACTCCGGCTCCGATCCCGGCTGGCGGGCCGTCGGCGCATTCGCGCGCGCGCCCGACGTCGCGCGGCCCGGTGGCGAACCGCTCGCGCGAGCGGTTCGCGACGCCGCACGCGCCGCGATCGCGCCGCAAGCGAACGCGTTCGATGCGGGCTGGGCGGCGGCCGGCGCGTTCTCGCGCGCGCCCGGCGGCGCGCACGCGCACGCCGATGCGTTCGAGCGTGCGGGCGGCGGCGCGCATGTCGCGGCCGAGCCGCTTGCGCGTCGCGCGAACGTCGCGCGTCCGGCGCTCGAATCACTGCCCACGGCGGCGGCCGACGCCGGTTGGCCCGCTGCCGGGCCGATCGCGCGCGATGCCGGCGCCGCGCCGCGCACGTCCGCGTCGCTCGCGCGGGCGTTCGACACCGCGTGGCTCGCGTCTGGGCCGATCGCCGGCGCGGCCGGCGTCGCGCAGCCGGCACCCGCGCCGCGCGCGCCCGGCTCGCCGGCGCTCGGCGGCGCCGCCGCGATGGGCGCCGCGATCGACGCCGCGCAGCGCGCGACCGGCGATCCGCGCATCGGCGCGCCGCCCGAGGCGCTGCTCGACGTGGCCCGCCGCCTCGCCGACGCGGGCGCGCTCGACGCCGCGCAGCAGGCGGTGCATGCGTCGATCGAACAGTCCGGCCCGTGCGCCGACGCCTTCTACCTGCTCGGCCTGATCGCCGATGCGCGAGGCCGCGGCGACGAAGCGGCGGACTGCTATCGGAAGGCGCTGTACCTCGAGCCGTCGCATTACGAAGCGTTGACTCATTTGGCGACGCTGCTCGACATAGCGGGCGATCGCGACGGCGCACAGTGGCTGATGCAACGGGCCCGGCGCGCGGCCCAATACGAATCGGCCGCGTCCGTGACCGACACGGACGGCGGCGAACCGAGAGGAACCCATGGACCGCGACGCCGTTGAGCGACCACGGATCGCATTCGACATCGACGCTTGCTGGAATCGCATCGGCACGCGCGGCGACCGTTCGTGCGAGCGGCTCGATACGTACCGCCGCTGCCTGAACTGCCCCGTGTTCGAGCGTCACGCGGCGCTGCTGCTCGACCGCCCGCTGACCGACGCGGATCTCGCCGACGCGGCGCGCCTCGCCGCCGAGCGCGCGCCGCGCGCGAACGCGGCCCCGGCCCCGTCGGCGGCGCGCGACGGCGCGGCCGAGACCGTTCATTCGGCGTTCGCGTTTCGCGTCGCCGACGAATGGCTCGCGCTGCCGGTCCGCGTGCTGCGCGAGATCACCGACACGAGATCGATTCATCCGCTGCCGCATCGCCGCAACCGTGCGGTGCTCGGCATCGTCAACGTGCGCGGCACGCTGCGCGTCGCGGTGTCGCTCGCGGAGCTGCTGAGCCTCGATGCGCGCGCCGATAGCGCCGCGTCGCGCGCGAGCTTCACGCGCATGCTCGTCGTCGCGCATCGCGGCGATCCGGTCGTGTTCCCGGTCGACGAAGTCGAAGGCGTGCTGCGCTTCACGCCGGCCGAGTGGATGCCGGTGCCGGCGACCGTCGCGCGCACGGGCGACGCGCATTCGCGCGGCGTGTTCGCGTGGCGCGGCAAGACGATCGGCCTGCTCGACGAGGACCGCCTGTTCGATTCGCTCACGCGGAGCCTGCGATGAGTCACGACGACGATTTCGGCCGCGCGTCGCTGCTCGAGCTGTTCCGCGAGGAGACGCACACGCAGACGCAGGCGCTCTCCGAGCGGCTGCTCGCGCTCGAGCGCGGCGCGCAGGACGCGGCGACGCTCGAGGCGTGCATGCGCGCCGCGCATTCGCTGAAGGGCGCGGCGCGGATCGTCGGGGTGCCGCAGGGCGTCGACATCGCGGGGCGAATGGAGGATTGCTTCGTCGCCGCGCAGCACGGGCGGCGGCCGCTGACGCCGTGTCATGTCGACGCGCTGCTGACGGGCGTCGACCTGCTCGTGCGCGTGGGCGATCCGCAGGCGGCGGCGGTGGTCGCGCAGCACGAGATCGACGCGTTCGCGGCGGCGCTCGCGGCGGCGGATGCGGGGACGGGCGACGCGCAGACGGGCGACGCGGGCGAGGCGGATGGCGCGGGCGCGCGCGGCGGCGGGGCGGCGGGCGGAGATGCCGCCGCCGGATCGAGCGGGAAGACCGACGCGATGCGCGCAAGCGGCGGCGGACGCGGCGCGGGCGGTGTGGTCGGCGCGGTCGGCGCGGGCGATGCGAGCGGCATGGGCGGCGCGAGTGGCGCGGGTGATGCGAGTGATGCGGCCGGTGTCGGTGGCGTTCGCGTTGCATCGGACGCCGGCGAAGCACGCGGCGCATCCGGCTCGATGCGCCGCGTGCGCGCGGACACGCTGAACCGCCTGCTGAGCCTGTCCGGCGAATCGCTCGTCGAATCGCGCTGGCTGAAGCCGTTCGCCGAATCGATGCTGCGCGTGAAGCGCGCGCAGCGCGATGCGGCCCGCTCGCTCGACGCGCTCGTCGAATCGCTCGCCGACGACGCCGACCCGCGAGTGCTCGGCGCGCTCAACGAGGCGCGGCAGATGTTCACCGACGTGCAGCGCACGTTCGCGACGCGGCTCGACGAGCTCGACCGCTTCGAGCGCCGCAGCTCGCACATCGCCGAGCAGCTCTACGACGAAGCGCTGCAATGCCGGATGCGCCCGTTCGGCGACGCGACGCGCGCGTATCCGCGCGTCGTGCGCGATCTCGCGCGCTCGCTCGGCAAACGTGTGCGCTTTTCGATCGCCGGCGAAGCGACGCAGGTCGACCGCGACATCCTCGACATGCTCGACGCGCCGCTCGGCCACCTGCTGCGCAACGCGATCGACCACGGCGTCGAGCCGCCCGATGCGCGGCTCGCGCGCGGCAAGCCGGCTGAAGCGGCCATCACGCTCGAGGCGCGGCACAGCGCCGGGTCGCTGCTCGTCAGCGTGAGCGACGACGGCCCCGGCGCCGATCTCGCCGCGGTGCGCGCGGCGATCGTCCGCCACAATCTGACCGACGAGGACACGGCCGCGCGCCTGTCCGATCAGGAACTGCTCGAATTCCTGCTGCTGCCGGGCTTCTCGATGCGCGAGCAGGTGACGGACGTGTCCGGCCGCGGCGTCGGCCTCGACGCGGTGCAGGAGATGGTGAAATCGGTGCGCGGCGCGGTGCGGATCTTCAACGAGCCGGGCCTCGGCATGCGCTTCGTGCTGCAGCTGCCGCTCACGCTGTCGGTGATCCGCAGCCTGATCGTCGAGGTCGGCGGCGAGCCGTACGCGTTCCCGCTCGTGCAGGTGCGCCGCACGCTCGAGCTCGACCGCGCGGACATCGACGTGCTCGAAGGCCAGCAGCATTTCCCGCTCGACGACCGCCGCGTCGGCCTCGTCACCGCGCATCAGCTGCTCGACGCAGGCGAGCTCGACGAGGGCCGGCCGACGACGGCCGTCGTCGTCGTGGGCGGCGAGCCGGAAACCTACGGCGTCGCGGTCGACCGCTTTCTCGGCGAGCGGATGCTCGTCGTGCAGCCTTTAGACGGACGCCTCAACAAAATTCAGAACATTGCGGCGGGCGCTTTGCTGGAAAATGGCGATCCGGTGCTGATCGTCGACGTCGAGGATCTGATCCGCTCGATCGACAAGCTGATTCGCGGCGGCGAGCTCGCGAAGGTGCGACGCGGCGATCAGGACGCGCTCGCGCGGCGCAGCAAGCGCGTGCTCGTCGTCGACGATTCGCTGACCGTGCGCGAGCTGGAGCGAAAATTGCTCGAGAAGCGCGGCTACGACGTGACGATCGCGATCGACGGGATGGATGGCTGGAACGCGATTCGCAGCGACAGCTTCGACCTGGTCGTCACCGACATCGACATGCCGCGGATGGACGGCATCGAGCTCGTCACGCTGATCAAGGGCGATCCGCTGCTGAAATCGGTGCCCGTGATGATCGTCTCGTACAAGGATCGCGACGAGGACCGCCGGCGCGGGCTCGAAGCGGGCGCCGACTATTACCTGGCGAAGGGCGGCTTCCACGACGAGGCGTTGCTCGACGCCGTGCACGACCTGATTGGGGACGCGTAAAGCCATGAACATCGGCATCGTCAACGACTTGCCGCTCGCCGTCGAGGCGTTGCGCCGCACGATCGCGCTGCGGCCCGAGCATCGCGTGCTGTGGGTCGCGACGGACGGCGCGCAGGCCGTCGATTTCTGCGTCGCGCAGCCGCCCGACCTCGTCTTGATGGATCTCGTGATGCCGAGAATCGACGGCGTGTCGGCGACGCGCAGCATCATGGCGCGCTCGCCGTGCGCGATCCTGATCGTCACCGCGAACGTCGGCGCGAATGCGTCGTACGTGTACGAGGCGATGGGCGAAGGCGCGCTCGACGCGGTCGACACGCCCACGCTCGAGCAGGGCGGCAGCGCCGATCCGTCGCAGCCGCTGCTCGCGAAGATCGACCAGATCGGCCGGCTGCTCGCGACGCGCACGCCGTCCGCCGCGCCGTCCGCCGCCGCGCCCGCGCCGCAGGGCGCGCTGCCGCCGCTCGTCGCGATCGGCGCGTCGGCGGGCGGGCCGACCGCGTTGACCGCGCTGCTGCGGCGGCTGCCGGAGGATTTCCCGGCGGCGATCGTGATCGTCCAGCACGTCGATCAGGCGTTCGCGATCGGGATGGCGCAATGGCTCGACGGCTACTCGCCGCTGCCGGTGCGCATCGCGCGGCAGGGCAGCGTGCCGCAGATGGGCGAGGTGCTGCTCGCGGCGACGAACGATCACCTGCATCTGACGCCGCGCGGGCTGCTCGGCTACACGCGGCGGCCGGAGGAGACGCCTTATCGGCCGTCGGTCGACGTGTTCTTTCACAGCATCGTCGAGCACTGGAAGGGCGGGGCGATCGGCGTGCTGCTGACGGGCATGGGACGCGACGGCGCGCTTGGCCTGAAGGCGATGCGCACGAAGGGGCATTACACGATCGCGCAGGACGAGGCGACGAGCGCCGTGTACGGCATGCCGAAGGCGGCCGCCGCGATCGGCGCGGCGACCGCCGTGCTGCCGCTCGACCGGATCGCCGATCAACTGATCTCGCTCGTTCCGCGCAGCAAGCATCGCTGGCGCTGAGCGCGCGTTCGAAGCGTTCGAAGCGTTCGAAGCGTTCGAAGCGTTCGAAGCGTTCGAAGCGTTCGAAGCGTTCGAAGCGTTCGAAGCGTTCGAAGCGTTCGAAGTCTTCCCCGAGTTCCCCTTCGCACCGCGGATTCGGCTTCCAATTCGACATCGACATCGACATCGACTTCTGCCTCGATTGCGTCCTAGCGAAAGCGCGCGCGCTATTCGCCGATAATGTCGAGCGGCAGATGTGCGATTTTCCAGACGTGCAGGAGCGGCGGTCCGCGTTCGGCAGTTTGCGTTCGGCGGCCGCACGGGGCGGTTCTGCGTTCGTCGATCCCGCCCGCGCGGCCGGCCGCGGCACGAGCCGGCCGCGCGCGCACGGCCGACGAGCACCGCACGATTTCCCCGACGGGCCCGCTGCATCCTGAAACTTCATCCCACGACTCAGGAGAGCATCATGCAAGCGCTTGGCGTGAAGGCGTTGGTTTTCGACGTGTTCGGCACCGTGGTCGATTGGCGCGCGGGCATCATTCGCGACGCGGGCCCCTTTCTGGCGAAGTATGGCCGCGCGGGGGCCGATCCCGCGGCGTTCGCCGATGCGTGGCGCGCGAGCTATTCGCCCGCGATGGAGGAAGTGCGAAGCGGCCGGCGGCCGTTCACGCGGCTCGACGTGCTGCACCGGGAGAATCTCGAGGCGATCCTGCCCGCGTTCGGCGTCGATCGCGCGAGCGTGCCCGACACCGATCTCGACGAATTGAATCTCGCGTGGCACCGGCTCGATCCGTGGCCCGATTCGGTCGCGGGGCTCGCCCGGCTGAAGGCGCATTACATCATCGCGCCGCTGTCGAACGGCAACGTGATCCTGATGATCGACATGGCCAAGCGCGCCGGTCTGCCGTGGGACGCGATCCTCGGCGCCGAACTCGCGCAGGCGTACAAGCCGACGCCCGAAGCGTATCTGCGCACGGCCGACATCCTCGCGCTGCGGCCCGAGCAGGTGTGCCTCGTCGCCGCGCACAACGGCGATCTCGCGGCCGCGCGGCGCTGCGGCTACCGCAGCGCGTTCGTCGCGCGCCCGCGCGAGCACGGCCCCGCGCAGACGACGGATCTGCGCGCGGAGCAGGATTGGGACGTCGTCGCGGCGGATTTCGTCGAACTCGCGCAGCGGCTCGGCGCGTGACGAGCGACGCGGCGCGCGGCCGGGCGACGGGCCGCGCGCCGTGCCTCGACCGGCCGCGCATGCGCTGAGGGCCGAGGGCGCGCGGCAACCGCCGCGCCGCGTTCGCCGCGACGGTTGCCGCGCGCGAGCCGCATCGCGTACAATCCGCGGCGACCGGAGATGGCATGCCTCCGTACAACCGCCGGCGAGCCGGCTGATGATGCCTACGCGTTCCTGGGTGCAGGAGGTCGTAGGCCATCCGTCAACAAGCGGCATCCTGCCGCCCGGGTTTGATGTCCTGTCGAATCTGGAAATCCATGAAACGTCTGCACACCCTCGAGCCCGTCGCGGCGCTCGCGCATCTGTGCCGCTGGCTCGCGTTGTCGGCCGTCGTCGGCGCGCTCGCCGGCTCGGCGTCCGCGTTCTTTCTCCGGGCGCTCGATCTCGCGACGGGCGCGCGCGTCGCGCATCCGTGGCTGCTGTGGCTCCTGCCCGCCGCGGGCTTCGCGACCGGCTGGGTCTATCATCGCGCCGGCCGGTCCGTCGAGCGCGGCAACAACCTGCTGATCGACGAGATCCACGATCCGCAGCGCATCGTGCCGAAGCGGATGGCGCCGCTCGTGCTCGCCGCGACCGTTCTCACGCATCTGTTCGGCGGTTCGGCGGGGCGCGAAGGCACCGCGGTGCAGATGGGCGGCGCGCTCGCCGATCGCGTCACGCAGCTTTTCGCACTCGGCCGCGACGACCGCCGGATCATGCTGATGGGCGGGATCGCCGCCGGCTTCGCATCGGTGTTCGGCACGCCGCTCGCGGGCGCGGTGTTCGGCCTCGAAGTGCTCGCGATCGGACGGCTGCGTTACGATGCGCTGCTCGCGTGCGTCGCGGCGTCGGTCGTCGCCGATGCCGTGTGCCGGATGTGGGGCATCCATCACACTGTCTATGCGGTGCCGTTCGTGCCCGCGTTGAGCGCGGCGGGCGCCGCGTCGGCGGTGGCGGCCGGCATCGCGTTCGGCATCGTCGGCCGGTTGTTCGCCGCGGCGACGCATGCGCTCGGCGCGCGCGCGAAGCGGTGGATCGCCTATGCGCCGTTGCGTCCCGTCGCGGGCGGCGCGCTCGTCGCGCTTGCGGCGACGCTCCTTCACACGCCGCAGTATCTCGGCCTCGGCATTCCGACGATCGAAGCCGCGTTTCGCGGGCCGCTGCCCGTCTACGATTTCGCGGGCAAGTTCGCGTTCACGGTCGTCACGCTCGCGTCGGGTTTCAAGGGCGGCGAAGTGACGCCGCTCTTCTACATCGGCGCGACGCTCGGCAACGCGCTGTCGCATCTGCTCGCGCTGCCCTTGCCCGTGCTCGCGGGGCTCGGCTTCGTCGCGGTGTTCGCCGGCGCGGCGAACACGCCGATTGCGTCGACGATCATGGCGATCGAACTGTTCGGCGCGCCGATCGGCGTGTATGCGGCGCTGGCCTGCGTCGTCGCGTATCTGTTCTCCGGGCAGGCGGGCATCTATCGCGCGCAGCGCGTCGGTCAAGCGAAGCTGCCGGGGCCGCGCGGCGAAGCGAGCGTCGCGCAGCCGGCTGCGAAGGAGGCGGCGGCGAGGTGAGCGCGCGCCGCGGCGCGTGGGGACGGGGCGGCGCGTGCGTGACCTCTAAAGGCGCGTTGCAGCGCGCCGGCCGCGCGCCGATTGCGAATCGACCGCCGCAGGCGGCTCAGATCATCTGTCGGCGCTTGTGCGCGAGCGCCGGATCGTTCGACGCCGCGCGCGGCGGCAGGCGCCATGCGACGTATGCAAGCGCCGCGAGCGCCGGAAACACGAGCACGCTCGCCTCGGGGCCGACCGTGCCGCCGCTCAGCCAGACGGGGCCGATCGCGTGGCTCCTGAACAGCGTGTCGTGCGCGGTGAGCCCGCTGTCGGCCGCGCCGAACAGGAACGACTCGCTCCAGTCCCACATCGCATGCTCGCCGAGCGCCCACCACAGCGAGCCGGTGCGCCAGATCGCGACGCACGCGACGAGCCCGTACATCACGATGGGCACGATGCCCGCGATGTTCTCGTTGCGATTCGATACGTGCGACATGCCGAACGCGAGCGACGTGAGCGCCGCCGCGACGACGGGATGCGCGCGCTGCGCGAGCTTGAAGAACGGGTAGCCGCGAAACGCCACTTCCTCGGCGAGTGCGATGAGCGCGAACGCGGCCGCCCACGCGAGCGCCGATTCGAGCGCGGCCGCCCGGCTCGCGCCCGAGTATTCGATCGTCGCGCCGCCCGTCAGCACGAGCAGGCCCATGATCGCCGACACGGCGACGAGACTGCAGAGCGCGCCCCAGACGAAGTGCGACGCGCTGTGCGGCGCGCGCAGCCCGTAGTCGAGCCATGAGCGACGGTCGATGCGGCTCATCACGCGCGTCGCGATCAGCGATGCCGCGCACAGCGCGAGCTCGAACGGAATCTGGCCGGCCGCGCTCGACTCGATGTGCGGACGAAACGGATGGTGCGCGATGCGAGCCGCGTAGCCGAGCGCGAGCACGATCGCCACGACGATCGCCGCATACAGCAGCACGGCCCAGCCGGTTCGCAGGCCGTGGGCGCCGTACCAGATGCGTTTGAGTCGAGGCGATGACGGGGGCGGCCAGCCGGTTTTGTTCACATCTCCCATTTGCGCGTCACTGGTTTTTCGATGGAAATGCTTACGAATTGCCTTCGCGTACGTCGCTCGGCCAGGTCTCGGAATGCGGCGCGTACCGGGCCGAATGGTACATCCGGCGCGAGGAAATGTGGTGTCGCGGATTGTGGAGAATGGTCGCGATGTGTCGCGCGATGCGCGGCGGGGCCTCGCGCGGGTTCAGCGAGCGGTTTCAGCGCGTGCGTCCGGGGCGGGCGGCGATGCGTCGGGTGCGCCGCAACGCCGTTCGCATCGCCTCGCGCTGGGCGCCGCACGGGATCGACGCGCCGATTCGGGTTCGCGATCCGTGCGGTTCGGCGCGCGCGCGACGCGATGGCTCCGCGCGCTCAGCGCGCGCCGGCGGCGCGGCTGCGCTCGGGCAGCCGTTGCGCGAGCGCGCCGACATCCGCGACGAACCAGAACGCGTCGCCGCGATTCGTTTCGTGCACGAGTTCGCGCAACGCGCGGCCGCGCGCGAGCGCCGCGTCGATGTCGCCGACGGCGGCGAGCCTCGCGCGATAGTGGATCGGCTTCCGCGCGAGGTGTCCGGCGACGCGCGTGACGAGGCCAAGGAAGTCGATGTACGCCTGCTCGCGAAGACGAGGAAGGCGAAAGGGACGCAAGGATGCGTCGGCTCGTGCAGTCCGGCGCATGCCGCGAATCGTCGAACGATCACGCGGCCGGACGTTCGAGACGGGCTTCGCGACGCCGCATAAAAAAACGACGGGAGCCGGGCGGCCGTAACGGCCGGCCCCGAGCTTTCCGTCGCTTTGCTCATGCGCCGCGTACGCGGCCGCCGCCGCTGTCGGGCGGCGCGATTCAATACCGTGAAATCTGATTGCCGTCGATGCGCACGCGATCGCCCGGGCGCAGATCGCCCGGCGTCTGCAGGTCGAACGAGCGCATCGAGCCGTCGCTCAATTGCACGTCGACGCGATAGGCGCTCGGCTGCGTGCCCATCTGCTGGCCGATCTGGTTGCCCGCGACCGCGCCGCCGAGCGCGCCGATGACCGTCGCGGCGTCGCGGCCATGGCCGCGGCCGATCTGGTTGCCGAGCACGCCGCCGACGAGCGCGCCGACGACCGTGCCCGCGACGCCCGACGGGCCGATCGCGCCGCCGATCGGGCGGATGCCGGCGATCGTGCCGTACTGGGTCGAGTAGCCGGGCTGATAGCCCTGCTGATAGCCGGATTGATAGCCGGGCTGCGCGTAGCCTTGCTGCGGATAACCGGGCTGCGAGTAATCAGGCTGTGCAGGCTGTGAGTAATCGGGCTGCGCGTACGACGGTTGCGAGTACGACGGCTGCGCATACGACGGCTGCGAATAGACGGGCGCGCCGTACTGCGGCTGCGAACCATACGGTCCGTACGCACCCGGCGCGACGCATGCGCTCAGCGACAGCGCGGCCGTCGCGGCGAGCGACGCGAGCAGAGCAGTCTTCGTGAAAGCCGGGCGCTGCGTTGCCGTCTTTCGGATGGGCTTCGTGTTCATGGTAGCGGGTGGTTGCTATTGCACGGCGGCAGTATAGGGAATGCCGTCATCGTTGGATGAGCGCCGCGCGTAACAGTGTGTAAAGTCTGTAGCCGCGCGGTCGGCGCGTGCGGAAATCCCGTCCTGGACGGCTGTTTTCGGGCCGGTGAAACGATTCGTCCGAGGAAACGGCGCGTTGTCGAGCGCGTGCGTCGAGCGATCCGACCGACACGCTCGAACGGCACACGCCAAGCGATGCCGCCATGCAGCGATACCCAGACGCTCCAGCGTCCCGGTGCTGCGGCGAAACGTCGAAACGGTGAATCGATGAATCGATGAATCGATGAAACGGTGAAACGGTGAAACGGTGAAACGGGCGAAAAGGCGAAAAGGCGAAAAGGCGAAAAGGCGCAACGTCGCTCCGCGCCGACGCGCGCGTCACCCGACGAACCGCCGGTACGAAAACGCGCCCAGCGCATCGCGCACGTCGTCGAGCGTGCGTTGCGTGACGTCGTTCGCGCGCGCGGTGCCTTCCTTCAGCACGTCGACGACGTAGCCCGGCTCGCGCGCGAGCTGCGCGCGCCGTTCGCGGATCGGCGCGATCAGCGCCTGCAGCTTGTCTTCGAGGCGGCGCTTGAGCGTCATGTCGCCGAGCCCGCCCGCGCGATACGCGGCCTTCAGCCGCTCGACTTCGTCCGGCTCGTCGTCGAACGCGTCGAGATACGTGAACACGACGTTGCCTTCGACCGTGCCCGGATCGGACACGCGCAAGTGGTTCGGATCGGTGTACATCCGCTTGACCGCATCGGCGATCGCCGCCGGCGGCGACGACAGCGCAATCGCGTTGCCCTGCGATTTGCTCATCTTCGCCCGGCCGTCGACGCCCGGCAGCCGCCCCGTCGACGAGATCAGCGCGCTCGCCTCGGGCAGCACGTCGACGCCCGCCTGCCGGTTGATGCGCCGGACGATCTCGTTCGTCTGCTCGATGAGCGGCAGCTGATCGTCGCCGACGGGCACCGTGTCGGCCTTGAACGCGGTGATGTCGGCCGCCTGCGCGACCGGGTAGCAGAGAAAGCCCGCGGGAATGTCGCGGCCGAAGCCGCGCGCGTGGATCTCGTCCTTGATCGTCGGGTTGCGCTCCAGGCGCGCGACGGTGACGAAGTTCAGATAGAAGAGCGTCAGCTCGGCGAGCGCGGGCAGCCCCGATTGCACGGCGATCGTGCTCCTGCGCGGATCGATGCCGACGGCCAGATAGTCGAGCGCGACCTCGATCACGTTGCGGCGGACCTTGTCGGGATCGTGCGCGTTGTCGGTCAGCGCCTGCGTGTCGGCGACGAGGATGAACTGCCGGTGGGTGTCCTGCAGCGCGATGCGCGTCTTCAGCGAGCCGACGTAATGGCCGAGGTGCAGCGGGCCGGTCGGGCGGTCGCCCGTCAGCGCGATCGGCGCTCGTGCCGGGATCGAGATGTCGTCTTGCATGAACGGTTTCTCCGGGAAGAACCGCCGCAATCCGGGCCGAGCTGGGGCGCGATCGACGCAATGCCGGCCGGATGCGGCGGCATGGTCGTGAACGGGATGTGACTATGCCGCTGCGTCAGGCGCGGCGCCAGCAGTGCGAGAGGGGAGGAAGCTGCGTGGGCATGCGGCTAGGGTCGCACATTTTCGGTTCTCGCGCCATGCGGCGCGAACCGCTCGCGGTACGCCCGCGGCGTCACGCCGAGCATGCGCAGGAAGCTGCGCCGCATCGTTTCCTCGCAACCGAACCCGCAGCGCGCGGCGATGCGCTTGATCGGCAGCGGCCCGCCGGCCAGCAGATTGCGCGCCGCCTCGACGCGCATCTGCTCGATCGCGCGCGCGGGCGTCTTGCCGGTCGCCTCGCGATAGCGGCGCATGAAGCTGCGCTCGCTCATGCCGGCGCGCGCGGCGAGCGCCGCGACCGACAGATCCGCGCCCGGATTCGCGGCCGCCCACGCGTGCAGTTCGCTGAAGCCGCCGCCTTCATGCTGCAGCGTCAGCGCCGTGCTGAATTGCGCCTGGCCGCCCGGCCGCTTCAGGAACACGACGAGATGCCGCGCGACGTCGAGCGCGAGCGCGCGGCCGAGATCGTTCTCGACGAGCGCGAGCGCCAGATCGATGCCGGCCGTGACGCCTGCCGACGTCCAGACGTTGCCGTCGCGTACGAAAATGGGATCGGGGTCGACGCGCACGCCGGGGTAGCGCCGCGCGAGTTCTTCGCAGCGCGACCAGTGCGTGACGGCGCGGCGGCCGTCGAGCAGCCCCGCCGCCGCGAGCACGAACGCGCCCGAGCACACCGACGCGACGCGCCGCGTCCGGGCCGCGCGGCGGCGCACCCAGTCGACGAGCCGCGGATCGCGCGTCGCGTCGTGGACGCCCCAGCCGCCCGCGACGATCAGCGTGTCGGACGGCTCGCGCGCGGCGGGCAGCGGCGCGGCGAAGAACGCAAGCCCCGCCGACGACGCCACCGAACGCGCGTTCGCGGCGACGACGCGCGGCGCGTACGGAATCGCGAGGCCGCGTTGCGCCGCGAAGTCGTTCGCGGTCGAGAACACCTGGAGCGGCCCGGCGACGTCGAGCAACTGCACGTCGTCGAAGGCGAGCACGTGTACGGCGCGGCGCGCGGCGGCGGGCGCGGGCACGGATATGAGCGGCTCGGCTGGCGGGATTCGTGGGGACTTTGGCATATCCGCCATACGGTACTTGCGTACAGTCGGTTTGTCCACGACGCCGGCGCGGGCGCGCGGCGCGGTGCGACAACCGCGAAAAGGAGGAGGTGAGGAATGGCCATCGAAGTGGGATTACTGTTGTTTCCGCAGGTGCAGCAACTCGACCTGACCGGGCCGCACGACGTGTTCGCGTCGCTGCCGGGCGTCACGGCGCGGCTCGTCTGGAAAACGCGCGAGCCGGTTGCGGCGAGCAGCGGGCTCGCGCTCGCGCCGGACGCGACGTTCGACGACTGTCCGCCGCTCGACGTGATCTGCGTGCCGGGCGGCATGGGCGTCGCCGATCTGATGGAGGACGCGGACACGCTCGCGTTCATCCGCCGGCAGGCGGCGCACGCGCGCTACGTGAGCTCGGTGTGCACGGGCGCGCTCGTGCTCGGCGCGGCGGGGCTGCTGCGCGGCCGGCGCGCGACGACGCACTGGGCGTTCCATTCGCTGCTCGCGCCGCTCGGCGCGATTCCGGTGCGCGAGCGCGTCGTGCGCGACGGCAACCTCGTGACGGGCGGCGGCGTGACGGCGGGGATCGATTTCGCGCTGACGCTCGCGGCGGAACTCGTCGGCGAGGACGTTGCGCAGGCCGTGCAATTGCAACTCGAATACGCGCCGGCGCCGCCGTTCGACGCGGGCGATCCGGACACCGCGCCGGCGCGGATCGTCGAGCGCGTGCGCGAGCGGTCGAAGCCGGTGCTCGCGCGGCGCGAGCAGGTGGTCGCGCGCGTGGCGGCGGCGCTGGAGCGCGGCCTGGCGGAGCGTTGACGCGTATGGTCCGTTGACGGACGGGGGCGCGAGCCGGAGATAGCGGAGCGCGGCGGCGCGGGGCGCGGGCGGATGCCGCCGGATCGCGGGGCGGCGCTCGCGCGGACAGCGTGCGCTTCGAAGCGACGCCGCGCTGCGTGGCTCCGCTCCGCTCGTCGCGATTCGATCGAATCGCGTTTGACCGCGTGGATCGAACGCTGCGACGCTGCGCGCCGTTCACGCGGGGCGTGCGTGCGGGGCGTCGCGATTGCGCGTGATGTGCGCGCGTCGCGTGAAGCGCATCGCGCGAGCGCGACGCAAGACGAAGCGACGCAAGACGAAGCGACGCAAGACGAAGCGACGCAAGACGAAGCGACGCAAGACGAAGCGACGCAAGACGAAGCGAC
>NZ_JPWT01000086.1:0-45033 GCF_000773065.1 Burkholderia sp. ABCPW 111
AAGGCCGAGCACGTGCACCGGCGCCTCCATCACGTTCTCGAGCACGTTCATGTGCGCCCACAGGTTGAAGTGCTGGAACACCATCGCGAGCTTCGTGCGAATCCGCTGCAGCTGCTTGTGATCGGCGACTTCGAGGCTGCCCGCGCGATCGGCCTTCGTGCGCACCGTCTCGCCGTCGACGACGATCTGACCCGCGTTCGGCCGCTCAAGAAAATTGATGCAGCGCAGGAACGTGCTCTTGCCGGAGCCGCTCGCGCCGATGATGCTGATGACGTCGCCCGCCTTCGCGTTCAGCGACACGCCCTTGAGCACCTCGTTGTCGCCGTAGCGCTTGTGGATGTCCCGCGCCTCGAGCTTGCACGCGGCGGTCGTGGTCGTGGTCTCTGCCAACTGGCTCTCCCTGGAGTGAAATCAATGACGGCCGGCCGCGAGATACGCGAGCCAGTGGCGCTCGGCCCGACGAAAGGCCGCGACGAGTGCGAACGATACCGCAAGATAGATCAGCGCGGCGATTCCGAACGACTGGAACGCCATGTACGTCGCCGAATTCGCGTCGCGCGCGACCTTCAGGATATCGGGCACGGTCGCCGTGAACGCAACCGTCGTCGCATGCAGCATCAGGATCACTTCGTTGCTGTAAAGCGGCAGCGCGCGGCGCAGCGACGACGGCAGGATCACCCGGCGGTACATCGTGAGCGGGCTCATCCCGTACGCGCGCGCCGCCTCGACCTCGCCGTGCGGGATCGCGCGGATCGCGCCCGCGAAGATCTCGGTCGTGTACGCACAGGTGTTGAGCGCGAACGCGAGGATCGCGCAGTTGAAGCCGCTTCTGAAGAACGCGTCGAGGAACGCATGATCGCGAACGAACGCGAGGCTGTACATCCCGGTGTAGATGAGGAGCAATTGCACGTAGAGCGGCGTGCCGCGAAACACGTACGTGTAGAAGCGCACGGGCGTCGACAGCCAGCGGTTCTTCGACACCCGCGCGACCGCGAGCGGCACCGCGCAGGCAAAGCCGATCGCGAGCGACGCGACGAGCAGCCACAGCGTGACGGCAAGCCCCGACATGCGCTGGCCGTCCCAGTAGAAGAACGCGCGCCCGAATTCCTGGAGAATCTCGATCATAGTTCCGCGTGCCTCACGCCGATGGAATAACGCTTCTCGAGCTGCCGGAGCACGAGATTGGAGACCGTCGTGATCGCGAGATACACGAGCGCCGCGACGAGGATGAAGAAGAACATGTTGAACGTGCTCTTGCCCGCGTCCTGCGCGGCTTTCACGACGTCGGCCAGGCCGATGATCGACACGAGCGCGGTCGCCTTCACGAGCACCTGCCAGTTGTTGCCGATGCCGGGCAGCGCGAAGCGCATCATCTGCGGAAACATGATCCTCACGAACACGCGCATGCCGCTCATCCCGTACGCGCTGCCCGCCTCGAGCTGGCCGCGCGGCACCGAGAGGAACGCGCCGCGAAACGTCTCGGTGAAGTACGCGCCGTAGATGAAGCCGAGCGTCAGCACGCCCGCGACGAACGGATCGATGTCGATCTGATCCCAGTTCATCAGATCGGTGAACTGGTTCAGCCAGATCTGAATGCTGTAGAACAGCAGCAGCATCAGCACGAGATCGGGCACCGAGCGGATGAGCGTCGTGTAGCCCGTCGCCATCGCGCGCAGCGCGCGATTGTGCGAGAGCTTCGCCACCGCGCCGACGAGGCCGAGCACGATTGCGGCTGCGAGCGACAGCACCGACAGCTCGATCGTCTGCACGGTGCCGGCCCAGATGAGCGGGCCAAAGCCGTATAGAAACACGCTTGTCTCCGTGATCGTGATGGGAGCGGCGCACGGACGGCTGCGCCGGTTTGACGCGGATAGTCGCAAGCGAAAAAAATCGGCTCAAATGGCGGTGGCGCGCAATGCTGCGCCGCAATATCACGGCGACGCCGGCGCGCGGCACGCGCACAGCACTGTTTTAGCGGGGTAAACGTCGGCGGCGGGCATTGCCGGCCGCGCGTCGTGCGCAGCTTTTTTGTAAGTTTCGAGTCGCTTTTGCGATAGGGACGACGGGCGCGGACGAGCGGCCGCAGCGGACGATTCGCGGCGACGCACGATGATCGGCAGCGGGTTCGCGGGCGTTCGAGCCGCTCGCAACCAGTCGGGCACTGTCGGCAGCGCCTCGAAGCGCGTCTGAGCGCCTGGAACGGCTCCGGATGGCCTCGAAAGGCGTGAATGACGCGCGCCGACAGCGCCAGTGGTCGTCGGCCGCGCTGCGCGGCATTGACCGGCACGCGCGGCGAAAGCCGCGAGATGACGAGATGGCTCGAGGAAGCGACGACGAAGCGAGGACGAAGCGACGACGAAGCGAGGACGCCGTGAGAAGCCGGCGTCAGCGAGTGCCTGCCGGCGCCGAGGAGAAATCCGACGGCCTGCGAGTCACCCCGAGCGCCGACAGATTTTGCGAGCGCGCTCGCGAGCGTCCGCGATCGGCCAAGCCGCTCATGACGACGAACCGGCCATTGCGCCGCAAAGAGCCGGCAAGGCGCGGCAGGCGCTCGGGCGCACGCGGCGCACATGCCTGCGTTCGCGTACGCGCAGGCGCGACGGACGAATACGAACCGATTTGGCCACGCGCCGACGCCCCACGGGGCCGGCCGCCCTCGACGCAGCCCCGCCTCGACGCTCAGTGCCCCTTCAGGATGTCCGAGCGCGACGTCGTATAGACGAGCCCGTCCGGCCCGAAATGAGCGTTGAAGAACGCATCCTGATTGACGCCGTCCTCGAGCCAGCGCCAGCTCCACACCGTCTCCGGCTTGAGCGGATAGCGCGCGACCTCGGTCGGCTTGCCGAGCAGCCGCCGCACCTCGTCCTCCGACATGCCCGGGCGAACCTTCGCGAAGTTCGCGGCCGTCAGCACCTGCGTCGCGGCGACGAAGCGGCCGTTCGCGTCGATGTCGACCATGTAGGTCTCGTTGCCCATCGGGCCGCGCGGATATTCGAGACGCTTCGAGCCGTCGGTATAGA
Organism: Burkholderia sp. ABCPW 111; assembly: GCF_000773065.1. NCBI lineage: Bacteria > Pseudomonadati > Pseudomonadota > Betaproteobacteria > Burkholderiales > Burkholderiaceae > Burkholderia > Burkholderia sp. ABCPW 111. The sequence continues at coordinate 3,021 of NZ_JPWT01000086.1, forward strand.
CGCGCTCGGTTTCGGGCCGGCCCATCTGGCCGCGGATCTCGGCCTCCGTCGTCACGCCGGGCGTGAGGCCCTTGAGGAACAGCGGCGCGGGCTTGACCGCGTTGAAGAAATCCTTGAATCGCTGCACGGTCTGCTCGCTTTGCTGGTCGTCGCAGCCGGCGAGCACGAGCGCCGCGCCGAGCATTGCCACGGGAAGGACACGGAATCGGAACATCGTCATCGGGAAATGGCGCGACTTGCGCGTGACATCGAACACGCGCGCAAGCATACCGCACCGCGATCATCGTGCGCGGAAAGCGCGACTCGATGAAGCGCTCGAAGTGTGGTCCGTTTCACCGCGACGCGTCGCTTCTCGCGGCTGCTCACGGCTTCTCGTGGCTTCTCATCGTGTCGCGCCGTGTCGAGACGGCACTCGGCGGCGAGCCGCGGTTGGCAATCGCCCCGGCTTCGCGACGCGAAAGGAGGAGAATCGCAACGCCCCTAGCCGCACGGCCGGACGATCGCCGGCGGAACCGCCGAGCGTGCGCGCGGTCGGCTCCCCTTTGAGCCTTTGAGCCTTTGAGCCTTTGAGCCTTTGAGCCTTTGAGCCTTTGAGCCTTTGAGCCTTTGAGCCTTTGAGCCTTCGTGCCTTCGTGCCTTCGTGCCTTCGGACGATCGATTCGGCAGCCCGGCGAGTCAACAGCCGAAAGGAAGCGCCGCGTCGCCCGACCACGCGCTCACAGCAGCGTCTCGACCTCGCGCTCGCGCCGCGCCTCGGCGGCCGCGACGCGGGCCGCGCGCCGCGCGTGGCTGCGAATCCGCCGTCGCGTGCGCGACAGCTCGACGAGCTGCCACGACCCGAGCGCCAGCGCGCCGAACAGCAGCTCGCGCACGCGCTTGACGAGCGCGAGCGACAGCGCCGCCTCGCGATCGACGCCGAACATCTGCGCGAGCAGCACGACGGTCGCCTCCTGGACGCCCAGCCCGCCCGGCACCATGAACGCCGCGTGGCGCACGGCCTGCGTCATCGCCTCGATCGCGATCGCGCCGCCGATCGACACCGGATGGCCGAGCAGCGCGAGCGCCCAGTAAATTTCGAGCGCGCCGACCACGTAGCCGGCGAGCTGCCAGAAGAATGCGCGAAACAAGAGGCCCGCGCGCGACATCAGCGCGTCGATGTCGGCGTCGAGGCGCTTGCCGTCGACGCCTTGCAGCAGCCTGTGCGAATCGCCGAGCAGCCGGCTCGCGAAGCGCTCGATCGCATGGAAGACACCGCCGCGCCGCATCAGCGCGAACGCGAGCACCGGCATCGGCAGCGACAGCACGAGCGCGACGCCGATCGTCTTCGCGCCGACGCTCTGCTGCGTCGCGGCGAGCAGCAGCACGAGGCCGAGCGCGGCGAACGCGTACTGAACGGCGATCGTCACCAGCACCTCGACGATCACCGACGCCGTCACGCGGCTCGCATCGGGCACGCGCCAGCGCGCGAGCCGGATGCCGACGATCTCGCCGCCGACGCCGACGACGGGCAGCAGGCGATTCACCGCCTCGCGCACGGTCGCGATCCACCAGAGGAACGGCAGCGACGCGCGCTTGTCGAGCAGCAAACGCCAGGCGTGCGCGTCGAGCAGCAGCGGCAGGCCGTGAAACGGCACGAGCCACAGCAGCGCGAAGCCGGCCTGGCCGATCACGCGGACGGCGTCGCCGACGCCCTCGTGCACGACGAGCGCGAGCAGGATCGCGATCCCGATCGGCCAGCCGAGCCATTTGATCCAGCGGATCATGACGGCTGCGCCCCGGTGATCCGCGCGCCGCGCGGCAGGCGCGCACGCGCGCGATCGCCGAACACGTCGGCGAAGCCGCCGCACGCGACGCCCGCCGCCTGCACCGCGGCCGCGACGCGCGGCGACAGGAGCGCGGCGAGCTCGTCGGCCGGCCGGTAATCGCGCATCGACGGCGTGATCGGGCCGTCGCCCGCCTCCGCCGGATGCGAGTAGATCTCGCCGACGCCCGGCGGCAGCTTCGCGAGCGCGTCGAGCAGCACGGCCTCGTCCATCGCGCCCGTGTGCTCGATGCCGACCACGTAGTCGTTGTGCGCGATGCCCGCGCGGTCGAGCCGCGCGCGCACGAGCCCGATCCACGGCTTCAGCCAGAACGGCGTCGACGGCTCGTACGGCAGCCGCATCGCGGAAAGCCCGAATTCGCGGCCGATCTCGACGAGCATCGACAGCACGGTCGGATGCAGATGGAAATGCTTGTGCGTGTTCACGTGATCGAGCGCGAGCCCGGTCGCCGCGAACGCCTCGAACTGCGCGCGGATCTCGCGGCGCAGTTGCGCTCGCACGTGCGGCAGGAAGAAAAAGCGGCAGCCGTCCTTCGCCATCGCGTCGCCGAAACGGCCGTCGGGGCCGACGAGCGCGGGAATCTCGCTTGCGGGCAGCGTCGCCGGCCCGTCGGCGAGCACGACGTGCAGGCCGACCGCGAGCGACGGCAGGCGCTTCGCGCGCTCGATCGCGTCGCGCGCGGCCGGCGCGCCGACCATCAGGCTCGCGGCCGCGAGCACGCCGTCGCGGTGCGCACGCTCGACGGCGGCATTGACCCGCTCATGCAGGCCGAAATCGTCCGCCGTGAAGATCAGCGCGCGCCGCGCCGCGTCGGAGGCAGCCACCGATTACGCCTCGTGCGCGCGCAGGAAGCGGAAGAATTCGACGCCCTCGCGCAGACGGCGCTTCATCATGTCCCAGCTCGTCAGCATTTCGCGCAGGATCTCCCAGATCTTCGACGGGCGGAAGTAGAACTCGCGGTAGAAATGCTCGAGCTCGTGGTAGATGTCTTCCTTCGACAGGTGCGGATAGCCGATCGCCGCGAGCTGCACGCCTTCCTTGCTGACGAGGTTGATCGTCTTGTTCTCCTCCATCCAGCCGTTCTCGATCGCCTGGTTGTACAGGCGCGTGCCCGGATACGGCGCGGCGAGCGACACCTGGATCGTGTGCGGATTGATTTCCTTCGCGTACTCGATCGTCTTCTTGATCGTTTCCTTCGTCTCGCCCGGCAGGCCGAGGATGAAGGTGCCGTGGATCTTGATGCCGAGCTTCTTGCAATCCTCGTTGAAGCGGCGCGCGATGTCGGTGCGCAAGCCCTTCTTGATGTTCAAGAGGATCTGGTCGTCGCCCGACTCGTAGCCGACGAGCAGCAGGCGCAGCCCGTTTTCCTTCATGATCTTCAGCGTCGAATACGGCACGTTCGCCTTCGCGTTGCACGACCACGTGACGCCGAGCTTGCCGAGCCCGCGCGCGATCTCCTCGACGCGCGGCTTGAAGTCGGTGAAGGTGTCGTCGTCGAACATGATTTCCTTCACTTCCGGCATGTTGTCGCGAATCCACTTCACTTCCGCGAGCACGCTCTCGACCGAGCGCACGCGGTAGCGGTGGCCGCCCACCGTCTGCGGCCACAGGCAGAACGTGCACTTCGAGCGGCAGCCGCGGCCCGTGTAGATCGACACGTACGGGTAGTTCAGATAGCCGATGAAATAGTTGTCGATCTTCAGGTCGCGCTTGTAGACGGGCGCGACGAACGGCAGCTCGTCCATGTTCTCGATCATCGGACGCGCTCCGTTGTGCTCGATCGAGCCGTCCTTCGCGCGGTAGCTCATGCCGAGAATCTCGGCGAAGGGCTTGCCTTCGGCGATATCCTTGCAGGTGTAGTCGAACTCCTCGCGGCACACGAAATCGATCGCTTCCGTCGCGGTGAGCGAGTTGTGCGGATCGACCGCGACCTTCGCGCCGACCATGCCGACGAGCATCGACGGCTTCATCTTCTTCAGGTCTTCCGCGAACATCGCGTCGGTCGGGAACGACGGCGTGCTCGTGTGGATGATCACGAGATCGTAGTCCTTCGCGATCTTGAGCGTGTCTTCGACCGACAGGCTGTCGGCCGGCGCGTCGAGCACGCGGCTGCCCGGCACGAGCGCGGCCGGCTGCGCGAGCCACGTCGGATACCAGAAGGACCGGATCTCGCGCTTTGCCTGATAGCGGGAGCCCGCGCCGCCGTCGAAGCCGTCGTACGACGGTGCCTGCAAGAACAGCGTTTTCATGAATGCTCCGGTAGCCTGCTGCATAGATATCAATTCGTTCCAGTACAAATGTTTCGAAAACCGCGGGCGGCCCGTGGCCGCCCGCGCATCCCGTATATGTGTCGCGCCGTGTCGCGCGCCCTTCAGCGCCCGTCGCCCGCTTCGACGACGGTCGCGCGCGCGTCGCCGCCGACGACCGTCATCCTGGCGCCCCGCCACACGACCTGCGTGCCGAACGCGGCGACGAGCCACTCGAGCGCGAGCAGCGCGTCGCGCACCGGCACGAGCGGCAAATCGTGCCAGAACGCACGCCAGCCGGCCGAGCCGCGCGCATGCAGCGCGAGCCGCGCGAGCGTGCCGATCGCGGCGGCCGCGCCGGCCGTGGCACCCGCCGCCGACGCCGGGCCGAGCCACGCCGCGAGCGCCGCGCCGGCCGCGAGCCACGGCGCGGTGAACGTGATGAACAGGAAAGCGAAACCCGCCGGATTCAGCGAGCGGATCGTGCGCAGCCAGCGCGTCTCGCGCAGCCAGAGCGGCGCGAACGACGGCTCCGCGACGTCGGTCGCCACGTTCACCTCGGAGAGCACCGTGCGCAGCCCGAGCCGACGCGGCAGCTCGGCGAGCCAGTAGTCGTCCGCGAGTTCGTCCTTCAGCGCCTTGAAGCCGCCGATCGCATCGAGCGTCGCGCGCGTCAACGCGAGCGTCGCGCCGAATCCGAAGCGGCTCGACCCGCCGAGGTGGGTGATCCGCACCGACGGCGCGAACCACGCATCGACGAATTGCGCGCCGATCCGCGTCCAGAAGCCGCCGACGCTGCGCGCATGATACAGGCAAGTGACGACGCCCACCGACGCATCGGCGAGCGGCGCGGTCACGCGCGTCAGATAATCGGGTTCGACCGCGATGTCGCTGTCGGCGATCACGATGCGGCCGTGGCGCGCGCGCTCGGCGAGATTGACGAGGTTGCTGACCTTCAGGTTCGAGCCGTACACGCGCGCGTCGATCACGAGCTCGATGTCGCAGTCGGGATAATCGGCCTGCAGCCGCCGCACGACGGCGATGGCCGGATCGGCCGCCGACGCGACGCCGAACAGCAACTGGTAGCGCGGATGCCGCTGCTCGCAGAAGGTCGCGAGATTTTCGTACAGATGCGGCTCCGCCCCGCACAGCGGCTTCAGCACGCTGACGGGCTCGAAGCCGTCGCGCACGGCCGTGCGCGGCGTGCGCGGTGCCGGCGCGAACGCCGCGAGCACCGCATAGCCGCACGATGCGCAGGTGAGCGCGAGCAGCACCCACCCGACGATGGAAAGCGATTCCGTCATGCCGCTCGCCTCCGAACGATCGGACGGCGGGCGAAACGGGGACACGATGCTTCGGCGGGGACGAATTCGAACACGATCCCAACTCCTCTTACTTGCACTTTCAACGACGCGCAACGCACCGGAACCGGCCGTACGGCCGCAATCCCGAGGCTCCTCGTGCGGCTTTTCGCGGCAAGCGCAGGGAGAATTGAACGGAATCCGTGAGCGCGATTGGTGTGTAGGCCGCGAATTTTAGCAGCGACGCGCGGGCAGCGCTTGCCGCGCGTACCGAAAAGCACTGTTTCTGAACGGCAAATCCACGCAGATGCAATCAATTTCCGCGCAATTGCCCTCCTCTTAGCGTAAGCGCTTTGCAGGAAGCACGCTGTCCAAAACGTAAGGGTTTCTGTGGATTTTTGTACCAGATGAAATATTCGAGCCAAATCGTCCCGGATTTCATCAAATTTCTTGCGATTACAGTCTATTACAGAACAATCTTTCGCGCCGCTCCGCGTCAAGTTGACGCCGCGGCTCGCCCCTGACGACGGCAGGGATATCTTTCGGCCGCCGACGCGATCCGGAGCGCTTTGGCACAATCAGCGGCAACTGTTGTGTGCACGCATCACCGGTGGGCCGCGCCGCACGCGCGTCGGCCCATGTTCCGTCCCCCTACGCCATCGGTTCCGCCGTCGCCATGATCCCGTTCTCCGTTCTCGACCTCGCGCCGATTCCCGCCGGCGCCGACGCCGCACAGGCGTTTCGCCATTCCGTCGACCTCGCCCGCCACGCCGAGCGCCTCGGCTATCGCCGCTACTGGCTCGCCGAGCACCACAACATGCCCGGCATCGCGAGCGCCGCGACCGCGGTCGTGATCGGCCACGTCGCGGGCGCGACGCAGACGATCCGCGTCGGCTCGGGCGGCGTGATGCTGCCGAACCACGCGCCGCTCGTGATCGCCGAGCAGTTCGGCACCCTCGCGTCGCTGTACCCCGGGCGCATCGATCTCGGCCTCGGGCGCGCGCCCGGCACCGATCAGACGACGGCCCGCGCGCTGCGGCGCGACCTCATCGGCAGCGCGGATGCGTTCCCGGACGACGTCGTCGAGCTGCAGCGCTACTTCGCCGCGCCCGCCCCGGGCCAGCGCGTGCGCGCAGTGCCGGGCGCCGGCCTGAACGTGCCGATCTGGCTGCTCGGCTCGAGCCTCTTCAGCGCGCAGCTCGCCGCGATGCTCGGCTTGCCGTTCGCGTTCGCGTCGCACTTCGCGCCCGACTACCTGATGCGCGCGCTCGACGTGTACCGCGCGCAGTTCCGGCCGTCCGCGGCGCTCGCGAAGCCGTATGCGATGGTCGGCGTGAACGTGTTCGCCGCCGACACCGACGACGACGCGCGGCGCCTGTTCACGTCTCTGCAGCAGCAGTTCCTGAAGCTGCGGCGCGGCACGCCCGGGCAGTTGCCGCCGCCCGTCGAGTCGCTCGATGCGCTCGGCGCGACCGAGCAGGAGCTCGCGAGCGTCGCGCAGGCGCTGTCGTTCGCGGCGGTCGGCTCGCGCGATACGGTGCGCGAGCGGCTGCGCCGGCTGATCGCGCAGACGGGCGCGGACGAGTTGATCGTCGCCGCGCAGATCTACGATCACGGCGCGCGGGTGCGCTCGTACGAGATCGCCGCGCAGGTGCGCGACGCGCTTCGCGACGAGGTCGCGGGTTGATGGGGAGGCGCGGCGGCGCGATGTCGATGTCGATGTCGATGTCGATGTCGATGTCGATGTCGATGGCGATGTCGATGGCGATGGCAGCGGTGGCGGTGGCGGTGGCGGTGGCGGTATAGATCTAGATGCGATATCAGCGCCGGCGTCGGCGTCGTCATCGGTAACGTCGCCGCTGACGCAGATGCCGCTATTGCTGCGGATCTTGCTCCGGCTACGCCCACGGATGCGGATGCGGATGCGGATGCGGATGCGGCAACGACGATACATCTGTCGGCAACGCGCGTATCTTCGTGCACGAAAGTGCCAACAAAGCGGCCGACGAACGACCGCCGAATCCGCCGCGAACGCGAACAGGACGAGCCACGCGCGCCCCCCGGTCCGCCGTCCGCCCCGCCCTGCCACGCCGCCTTCCGGCGGTCGCGCCTATTCGCTTGGCGCGCGCGCCGCGTGCGCGGGCCTCGCGTCCGCGAGCCCGTCGAGCAGCGCCTTGTGGAAAGTCGCCGGGTCCTGGATCTGCGGCGCGTGGCCGAGCGCCGGAAATTCGTAGAGCACCGCGCCCGGAATCGCCGCCTGCGCGCGCTTCGCGAGCGCCGGATAATGGCCGAGCCTCGCGTGCACGTCGGGCGGCGCGACGTCCTTGCCGATCGCGGTCGTGTCCTTGTCGCCGATGAGGAGCAGCGTCGGCACCGTGATCGCGCCGAATTCGTAGACGACCGGCTGCGTGAGGATCATGTCGTAGACGAGCGCCGAGTTCCACGCGACGGCGTCGCGCCCCGGCCCGCGATACATGCCAGCAAGCATCTGTACCCAGCGCTCGTAGGCGGGCGACCACCCGCCCGCGTAGTACGTGCGCTGCTCGTAGCGGCGAATGCCGTCCGCGGTCGTTTTCAGCTCGCGCGCGTACCAGTAGTCGACTGACAGCGGCGGCACGCCGAGCGCCTTCCAGTCCTCGAGGCCGATCGGGTTGACGAGCACGAGCTGCTGCGTGTCCTTCGGGTACATCAGCGCGTAGCGCACCGCGAGCATGCCGCCCGTCGAGTGACCGACGATCGTCGCCTCCTTCACGCCGATCGATTCGAGCAACGCGTGCGTGTTGTGCGCGAGCTGCTGGAAGCTGTACTGATAGCGCGCGGGTTTCGTCGACTTGCAAAAGCCGATCTGGTCGGGCGCGACGACGCGGTAGCCCGCCTTCGCGAGCACGTCGATCGTCTGCTCCCAGGTGCCCGCGCAGAAGTTCTTCCCGTGCAGCAGCACGACGGTGCGGCCGTTCGGGCGCCTGGGGAGCACGTCGAGGTACGCCATCTGCAGCGTTTCGCGCTGCGACGTGAACGCGTAGCGATGCACCGGATACGCATACGCGAAGCCCTCGAGCTCCGCGCCGTACGCCGGGCCGTCGCCCTTCGCGCGCGCGGCGGCGCTCGCCGGCGCGGCGACGGCGGACGCCGCGCCGGCTTGCGGCGTAGCCGAGGTCGCGGCCGAGGTCGTGGCCGATGCGGCGCCCGAAGCCGTGGCCAAAGCAGCGCCCGGGACGACGCCCGCAACGGCCGCCGACGGCGCGGATGCGCGTGCCGACGGCGCGCCCGCGACGACCGGCGTGCTTGCGCACGCCGGCGCTTGCGGCATCGCCGTCACCGCGGCGGCCGCGGACATCGCGGCGAGCCGCGCGAACCGCATTATGCGAATCTGGAACATCATCGAAGCCGAGAAGAGAGAAGGAAACGGCCGGCCGGACATTCGCGCGGGCCGCACGCAATTTTACTTTCGACGGGTTGACGACACCCTCGTTACTGTATTACCAGATGTTTCCGCGAATGCGGAAAAGTCATGTATCGTTCGACGTAGTCCGACGAGCCCGCCGCGCGCAGGCACACTCGATCATGAAAAACGTCCTCAGCATTCAGTCGCACGTCATCTACGGCCATGCGGGCAACAGCGCCGCGGTGTTTCCGATGCAACGGCTCGGCGTCAACGTCTGGCCGCTCAACACCGTGCAGTTGTCGAACCACATGCAGTACGGTCATTGGGCGGGCAGCGCGATCGACGCGGCGAAGATGGAGCAGCTCGTCGACGGCATCGCGGCGATCGGCGCGCTCAAGCGCTGCGACGCGGTCCTCTCGGGCTTCCTCGGCTCGCCCGCGCAGGCGCGCGCGGCCGTCGAGATCGTGCGCACCGTGAAGGCGACGAACCCGAATGCGTGGTACTTCTGCGATCCCGCGATGGGCCAGACGGGCGGCATCCGCCCGGAGCCCGGCGTCGAGGAGTTCATCGTCGCCGAGTTGCCCGAGCTCGCGGACGGCATGGCGCCCAATCACGGCGAACTGCAGAAGCTCGCCGGAAAGCGCGTCGAGACGGTCGCGGAGGCGGTCGACGCGTGCCGCTCGATCATTCGCCGCGGCCCGCAGGTGATCCTCGTCAAGCATCTGCACGACCGCAACAGCCCTGCCGACCGTTTCAACATGCTCGTCGTCACCGAAACCGAAGCGTGGATCGGCCAGCGCCCGCTGTATGCGTTTCCGCGGCATCCGGTCGGCGTCGGCGACCTGACGAGCGCGGTCTTCGTCGCGCGGCGGCTGCGCGGCGACAGCGTGCGCGCCGCGTTCGAGCACACGCTCGCCGCCGTGCATGCGGTCGTGAAGGCGACCTACGACGCGCGGCGCTACGAGCTCGAGCTCGTCGCCGCGCAGGACGAAATCGCGCAGCCGAGCGAGTGGTTCGGCGCCTGGGTCACGGGCGCGGATTGATGCGGCGCGCGCACCCGTCCGCGTGTTGACCCGCACGCTCCGTCGCGCGCTTTTGCACCGGACGCCGCCGCGTGGGGGGTTCTCGCCGCTCTCGCCGCTCTCGCCGCTCTCTCCGCTCTCGCTGTCCTCGCTGTCCTCGCTGTCCTCGCTGTCCTCGCTGTCCTCGCTGTCTCTGCCGTCTCCGCCGTCTCCGCTGTCTCCGCTGTCTCCGCTGTTTCCGCTGTTTCCGCTGTTTCCGCTGTTTCCGCTGTTTCCGCTGTTTCCGCTGTTTCCGCTGTCGCAGTTGCCGTCGCCTTCACCCTCAACCTCACCGCAACCACCTTCCTCGCGGCCACCGCTGCAATCGGCGCGCGCGCCTTCGTCGAGACGTCGGCCGCGCGCGTCGCGGGCCCGCTCGCGCCACACGACGAAATCTCGCCGGCCCCCCTGCGCCCGTCTCGCCGCGCCGGCGAGCGCCGTCGCGCTCGCGCGCGCGACACGGCATCCGCATGCGCACCGGCGCACGTTCATCCGGATGACACCGTTTCCCCGATATCCTCCCGGCGGCGTTGCGCGGCGGCGCTGCCGCGCAAGACGGCATCACGCATCGCGACCAACTCCCCTTCGGCCGCTGCCGCTCCGGCGGTCTCGCCCCACTCCAGACAAGGAAGCGACAACATGACCAATCAGAATCGCCGCGACTTTCTGCGCCTCGCCGCCGGCACGGCGGGCGCCGCCGCCTTGCAGCTCTTTCCGCCCGTGATCCGCGAAGCGCTCGCGATTCCCGCGAACCGCCGCACCGGCACGATCCGCGACATCGAGCACATCGTGATCCTGATGCAGGAAAACCGCTCGTTCGACCATTACTTCGGCAAGCTGCGCGGCGTGCGCGGCTTCGGCGATCCGCGCCCGCTCGTGATGCAGAACGGCAAGTCGGTGTTCCATCAACCGATGCTCCTCGGCCCGGCCGAGCTGCCGCCGTTCCATCCGGACGCGTCGAATCTCGGCATGCAGTTCCTGCAGGATCTGCCGCACGGCTGGCAGGACATGCACGGCGCCTGGAACAAGGGCCGCTACGACCGCTGGATCGCGAACAAGGGGACGACGACGATGGCGTACCTCGAGCGCGACGACATTCCGTTCCACTACCAGCTCGCCGACGCGTTCACGATCTGCGACGCGTACCACTGCTCGATCCCGAGCTCGACCGATCCGAACCGCTACTACATGTGGACCGGCTACGTCGGCAACGACGGCGCGGGCGGCGGCCCCGTGCTCGGCAACGAGGAGAAAGGCTACGGCTGGAGCACGTATCCGGAGACGCTCGAGCAGGCGGGCGTGTCGTGGAAAATCTATCAGGACGTCGGCACGGGCCTCGACGCGGCGGGCTCGTGGGGCTGGACGCAGAATCCGTACATCGGCAACTACGGCGACAACTCGCTCCTCTACTTCAACCAGTACCGCAACGCGCAGCCGGGCACGCCGCTGTACGACAAGGCCCGCACGGGCACCAACGTCAGCGCGGGCGGCACCCTCTTCGACGTGCTGCAGCAGGACGTGAAGAACGGCACGCTGCCGCAGGTGTCGTGGATCTGCGCGCCGGAAGCGTATTCCGAACACCCGAACTGGCCGGCGAACTACGGCGCATGGTACGTCGAGCAGGTGCTGAAGGCGCTGACGTCGAATCCGGACGTGTGGAGCAAGACCGCGCTCTTCATCACGTACGACGAAAACGACGGCTTCTTCGATCACGTCGCGCCGCCGTTCGCGCCGCAATCGCGCGACAACGGGCTGTCGACGGTGTCGGCGGCGGGCGAGATCTTCCCGGGCGACGCGACGCACATGGCCGGGCCGTACGGGCTCGGGCCGCGCGTGCCGATGCTCGTCGTGTCGCCGTGGACGAAGGGCGGCTGGGTCTGCTCGCAGACGTTCGATCACACGTCGCTGCTGCAATTCGTCGAGGCGCGCTTCAACGATCGCTATTCGGTGCGCGCGCCGAACGTGACGCCGTGGCGCCGCACGGTGTGCGGCGACCTCACGTCCGCGTTCAACTTCGCGAGCCCCGACGACAGCTGGCCGCAGTTGCCCGACACGAGCGCCTACGCGCCGCCCGATCGCAATCGCCATCCGAGCTACGTGCCGGTGCCGCCCGTCGCGCAATCGATGCCGAAACAGGAAGCGGGCCTGCGCGCCGCGCGCGCGCTGCCGTACGAGCTCTTCGTGCTCGGCCGCATCGACAAGTCGACCGGCAAGTTCAAGCTGACCTTCGCGAACACGGGCCGCGCGGGCGCGTCGTTCCAGGTGACGGCCGGCAATCGCCCCGACGGCCCGTGGGCGTACACGGTCGACGCGCACAAGCGCCTGTCCGATGAGTGGAGCACGGCGCTCACGCTGAGCATCTACGACCTGACCGTCTACGGCCCGAACGGCTTCCTGTGCCAGTTCCGCGGCTCGACCGCCGCGGCGCTCGGCCTCGCCGCGAACCCGGAAGTGATCTACGGCTACGACGTCGCGAACGGCAACGTCACGCTGCGCCTGTCGAACCGCGGCCGCGCGACGGTGCGGCTCACGGTGACGAACGCGTACGGCAACGACAGCCCGCGCGTCTACGAGCTCAAGCCCGGCCAGCGGATCAACGACTACTGGGATCTGCGCGACAGCCACAGCTGGTACGACCTCACCGTCTCCGACGGCGCGCCGAACGGCTTCCTGCGCCGCTTCGCGGGGCACGTCGAGACGGGCCGGCCGAGCACGAGCGATCCGCTGATCGCGACGGTCTGAGCGTCGACGCGCACGCTCGCGCGCGCCGCTTCGGCGGTGCGCGCGGCGAGCGCAACGCGCGCCGGCGATCGCGCCGTTGCGCGACGGGCGCTCGCACGGCGGCGTGATCGCGCGGCGGCGGCCGAACGGTTACGAGAAACACGGGGCGCGACGCGCGCGGCACGGCGCGTCGCACCTGATTGCGTTGCGTTGCGTTGCGTCGCGTCGCGTTGGGTTGCGTTGCGTGACGACCGATCGGTTGCGCGCAGGCGAACCGTCGCACGAAATCGGAATCGCATCGAGCGGCGAGAACGGTGGGCCGTACCTTCTTCGTCGACGGCGCGCACTCGCTGCATCCGCGATCACATCGGTTTCCGCTTGCCGCGCTTCCGCTCCCGTCTTTCTGTTTCTCCCGCCTTCCGTTTTCCGCTCTCTGCGTGCTGCTCATCGTTCGCCGTTCGCCGTTCGCCGTTCGCCGTTTGCCGTTCGCCGTTCGCCGTTCGCCGTTCGCCGTTCGCCGTTCGCCGTTCGCCGGCATCGAGCATCGCCCCGTTTGCGCGAAGCGCAACCTGCGAGCGGCCCATCCGCCGTTCTTTCGATCACCCTCCCCTCCGCCCGCTCACGGCCGCCGGGCGCCGCCTCGCCGCCTTCTGCCGCAATGCGCCGCTCACCCGCACGCACGCAAGCGCGGCGCCAGTCGCCAACAGTCTGCGGAATCGAGGCTTCCCCGCCATTTCCCGCCCGCGCCCGCCGTCGCGCGGCTATGCGCAAATCCGCATCCGATGCGCCGCAAATCGACAAGACTCGCCCAATTTGGCCTTCTATAAATCGGAAAGCCAGCTTCGCCGCGCCGAGCCGACCCGCCGGCCGCGACGCGGGCTTCGTGCATCCGCGCCACTCGCGTCCCGTTCGCGCATCGCCTACAAGGAAAGAACATGAGACTCCGCTCGCCCCTGTCCTCCCTCGCCCTCGCCGCCGCGCTCGCGTGCGGCGCAACCGGCGCCGCGCGCGCCGCCGACGACACGCCCGTCAAGATCGGTTTCGCCGCGCCGCTCACGGGCGTCAACGCGGGCTACGGCAAGGATCTGCAAAACGGCGTGCAGCTCGCGATCGACGACGCCCGCGCGCAGAAGATCAAGATCGCCGGCAAGCCCGCGCGCTTCGAGCTCGTCGTCGAGGACGATCAGGCCGATCCGCGGATCGGCGTGCAGGCCGCGCAGAGCCTCGTCGACAAGAAGGTGTCGGTCGTCGTCGGCCACTTCAATTCGGGCACGACGATTCCCGCATCGGTCGTCTACGACAAGGCGGGCGTCCCCGTCATCGATCCGGCCGCGACGAATCCCGTCATCACGTCGCGCGGGCTCGCGAACGTGTTCATGGTGATCGCGACCGACGGCCAGAACGCGGGCAACGCGGGCCGCTACGCGATCGACGTGTCGAAGGCCAAGCGGATCGCGATCGTCGACGACCGCACCGCGTTCGGCCAGGGCGAAGCCGACGAATTCGACAAGGCGGTGAAGGCCGCAGGCGGCGCGATCGTCGCGCGCGAATACACGAGCAACCAGGCAGTCGACTTCCGCGCGCAGATCACCAGCCTCAAGAGCAAGAACGTCGATCTGATCTTCTTCGGCGGCCTCGATTCGCTCGCGGCGAATTTCATCAAGCAGATGAAGCAGCTCGGCCTCGCCGCGCAATTCGTCGGCGGCGGCGGCGTGAAGGACGCCGAATTCATCAAGATCGCGGGCCCGGCGGCCGAAGGCGCGATGGCGTGGGAATACGGCCGGCCGCTCGACCAGCTGCCGCAGGGCAAGGATTTCGAGGCGCGCTTCAAGAAGCGCTTCGGCGTCGACGTGCTGTCGTACGCGCAATTCGGCTACGACGCGACGTGGGCCGCGATCAGGGCGATGCAGGCGGCGGGCTCGACCGAGCCGGGCGCGTATCAGCCCGCGCTGAAGAAGATCGACTTCGAGGGCATCACCGGGCGCATCGCGTTCGGCGGCGACGGATCGCTCAAGAGCGGGATGTCGACGCTCTATCAGGTGAAAAACGGCGCATGGCAGACGATCGTCACGAAGGGGGGCTGATCGGCCGCCCCTGAATTCGGCGGGCCGCACGCGACGCGCTGCACGCGCGCGGCCTTTTTCCCGACCGGCGCGCATCGCGCCTTTGCCTTGGAGTTTCGATGCATTCGAATGTCGTCATCGTCGGCGGCGGCGTCATCGGCAGCGCGACCGCCTATTTCCTGCGCACGCTCGATCCGGGCATCTCCGTGACCGTGATCGAGCGCGATCCAACGTATGCGCGCGCGTCGTCCGCGCTGTCCGCGGCGTCGATCCGCCAGCAGTTCTCGACGCCGCTGTCGATCCGGATGTCGCTCTTCGGAATCGAATTCCTGCGCTCGCTCGGCGAGCGGCTCGCGGTGGACGGCGAGCGCCCATCGATCGATCTGCACGAAGGCGGCTACCTGTTTCTCGCGACGCCCGCGGGCGACGCGACGCTGCGCGAGAACCACGCGCTGCAGACGTCGCTCGGCGCGCAAATCCGCTATCTGCCGCGCGACGCGCTCGCCGCGACGTTTCCATGGCTGCACGCCGACGATCTCGCCGCCGGCTGCTACGGCGAGCGCGGCGAAGGATGGTTCGACGGCTACGGGCTCGTGCAGGCGCTGCGCCGGAAGGCGCGCGCGCTCGGCGCGCAATACGTGAGCGCCGACGTGACGGGCGCGCGCGTCGACGGGCGGCGCGTCACGCAATTGCTGACGGCCGACGGCCGCGCGTTCGACTGCGACGCGATGGTCAACGCGGCCGGCCCGTGGGCGCGCTCGATCGCGGCGCTCGTCGGCGTCGACCTGCCCGTTCACGCGCGCCGCCGCAGCATCTTCAACGTGACGTCGCCCGCCGTGCTGCCGCGCTGCCCGCTCGTCATCGATCCGAGCGGCGTCTATTTCCGGCCGGAAGGCGCGTCGTTCATCTGCGGCGCGGCGCCGCCGCCCGAGCGCGACTTCGACGATCTGCCGCTCGACGACGTCGACCACGCGCTCTTCGACGAGCTGATCTGGCCGACCCTCGCGCACCGCGTGCCGCAGTTCGAGGCGCTGCGGGTCGCGCGCAGCTGGTCCGGCTATTACGAGTACAACGTGCTCGACCAGAACGCGATCATCGGGCCGCATCCGGACGTCGACAACTGCATCTTCGCGAACGGCTTCTCGGGGCACGGGCTGCAGCAGGGGCCGGCGACGGGGCGCGGCGTCGCGGAGCTGATCGCGCTCGGACGGTACGATTCGCTCGATTTGTCGCCGCTCGGCTTCGAGCGCGTGCTGGAAGGCCGGCCGATCGTCGAGAAGAACGTCGTTTGACGGAAGACGCGCCCGAGGCGCCGCGAGCGCGACGCATGCGCAAGCCGCGAACGAGCTCGGCGGCGACGCGTGCCGCGATGCAGCGGCGCCCGCCCCCTCATTCGCGCAGGCGCGCACACACCCCCATGCGTCGCCTGCGGCGCGTCAGAATCCGACGCCGCGCGCCATCCCGGCCGCCGCGAACACGATCGCGACGACAAGCATCGCCTGCACGTGGCCGATCCGCGCGTACGCGGGCGCGCGCGCGAGATCCGGCAGCATCCCGCGCCGCGCGGTCACGCGCCAGCGGATGAGGCCCGTCATCGGAATCAGTTCGAGCACGAGGATCAGCGCGAGCGCGCCCATTTTCAGATGAAAGAGCGGCGCGTGCAGATAGTATTCGCCGCCCTTCTCGAAGCCGCCGAACGCGCGGACGATGCCCGTCGTGATCAGCACGAGCGCGGACACGCCCCAGATCGCGTCGGCTCTGAACACGTCGGGCAGATCGGCGGACTGCCGCGACGCGGCGACGCGCTTGAGCGCACGGTTGCGCGCGGCGATCGACGCGAGCGCGAAACCGAATGCGAGCAAATGGACGGCGGCGAGCAACCATCGAACGGTCAGCATCGGTCCTCCTTGTGTCGGCCAGGCGGACGCGGCGGCGCGAGCCGGCCCGCCGGCGTCACGCGACCTGCTTGAGCGATGCGTCAAGCGCACGCGCCGCGACGCGGTCTCCTTCCGTCGCGAGCGGCGTGCGCATCACGATCTGGCGGTTATGGCCGACTGCGGCGGGCGAATCCCACAGCAGCTCGAGCTTCGGCCGCGCGAACCGTCCGCCCGTGGGCGGCGCGGGCCGCGCCGACGACGGCGTTTTCGTCGACGCAGGCGGCGCGGCGGGCGCGGCCGGCGCGGCGGCCCCCGGCTGCGCGGCGAGATCCGGTTGCGCGGCGGCGACCGGGGCGTCACTGCCCGAAACGGCGGCCGGTGCATCGATCACCGGCACATCGGCGCCCGGCGCATCGGCGCCCGCCACGGCGGAACAAGACGCAGCGGACGGCTGCGGCTCGGCCCCGTTCGGCCAGCGGACCGACAGCTCGCGCGCGTCGTATTGCCCGACCTTGCGGCTTTCCATCCAGACGACGACGGTGCGCGTGAGCGTATCGAGCGAGATCGCGTAGCGGCCGATCGCATAGCGGCGCGCGGCGACGTTGGTGCGCCACAGCGCGCGCGGCCGGCACATCCAGACGACGGCCGCATAGAGCGCGGGCGCGGCGAGCAGCCAGCCGTTGCTGAGCGTCAGCGCATGCAGCGCGCGGCGCCAGCCGGCCGCCCACGTGAACACGCCGACCGACCACACGGCAAACAGGAAGCCGAGCAGCGCGAAGAAGCGCAGCGCCTGGCGCAGCCACTGCGGAAGCGGATGGAACGGGCGCTCGGCGCGCGCCTGCGCGCCCGGGAGCACCAGCAGCAGGAACATGAGGACGACGTTGATGCACGCCCACGGCGACGACGCCATCGCCGACAGCGACGCGCGATAGCCCATCAGCGACATCGAGAAGAGCCAGCGGGCGAGCAACACGAGACCGATGGCTCGCAACGCGAAAATGACGCCCGAGCCGGGAGCCGGATTCGCACGCGTGGGTTTCGTTCTCGCCAAAACGCTCTCCTCTTGACGGCCTTGCCGGGGCCCGATTTTACGGCACGGCCATTATAGGGACATTACTAGGTCGACTGATGCCCGTGCGCCGCAAATCGCCGGATTGCGTCGTTTCCGGACACAGTGGCGCGGCGTGAATACAACAGATGGCGCGCGCGGTGCGCCCCCCGGGCCGGCCGGAAAACCGGCCCCGAATGCAAAATGCCCCGCCCGGTCGACCCGGGCGGGGCATCGATCAAACTTCCGGCGCTCGACGGCGCTGCGCCGCGCAACGTCGCGCGCGGCGCACATGAAGCGCGTCAGCCCGCGTTGACTTCGCGCAGCACCGTGCGGCGCTTCTGGCGCAGCAACTCTTCGTAGCCCTTCACGTAGTTCCGCGCCATCACCTTCGACGTGAAGCGCGCGTCGAACGCGGCGCGCACGCGCTCGCGCGGCAGCGTGGCCAGGCGCTTGACGGCGGCGACGGCCGACAGCTCGTCTTCGACGACGAAGCCGGACACGCCGTTTTCGATCACTTCGGGCACCGAGCCGCGCTTGAACGCGATGACCGGCGTGCCGCACGCCATCGCTTCGATCATCACGAGGCCGAACGGCTCCGGCCAGTCGATCGGGAACAGCAGCGCGTGCGCGTTGCCGAGGAACTCGGCCTTCTCCGCCTCGCTGATCTCGCCGATGTATTCGACGTGCGGCAGCGAGAAGAGCGGCTTGATCTTTTCCTCGTAGTACGCGCGGTCTGCCTTGTCGAGCTTCGCCGCGATCTTGATCGGCATGCCGGCCTGCTCGGCGATGCGGATCGCCGTGTCGACGCGCTTCTCGGGCGAGATGCGGCCGAGGAACGCGAGGTAGCCCGGCTTCACGTCCGGGATCGGCTTCAGCAGGTTCTCGGGCAGGCCGTGGTAGGTCGTCTGCAGCCAGTTCGCCTGCGAAAGCGGAATGCGCTGGTTGTCGGAGATCGACACGACGGGCACGTCGCTGAACGTGTTGAAGATCGGCTGCAGTTCCGGCAGGTCGAGGCGGCCGTGCAGCGTCGTCAGATGCGGCACCGGCTGGCGCGAGAACAGCGGGAACGGGTAGTAGTCGATGTGGAAGTGCAGCACGTCGAACTCGTCCGCGCGGCGGCGCACTTCCTCGAGCAGCAGCATGTGCGGCGCCATCACGTCGCGAATCGTCGGATCGAGGCGCAGCGCCTGCGGCCACACGGCCTCGAGCTTCGCGGAGGTCTGCGAATCGCCGCTCGCGAAGAGCGTGACGTCATGCCCCATCTCGACGAGCGCCTCGGTCAGATAGGACACCACCCGTTCGGTACCGCCGTACAGTTTCGGGGGAACCGCTTCGTGCAACGGAGCGATTTGAGCGATTCGCATGCGTAACTCCTAAAAAATCGGCAAACAATAAGACAGCGGGACGATCGCCCGCCTGCCGAACGCCGCCGCGACGTCGGTTGGACGCTAGGCGAGCCGGCTCGCGACACTGAGGCTGCGTCGCCTCGCAGGCCGCACCGCACGGGCAGTTAACGTTTCAGCGGGAAATCCGTTGACAGGTTCCAGTAAAACACCTAAGGACAAACCCGAAGTCGATTATCGGGGGTCGCGATCAGTGCGGCGCACAACATTTCAAAGTCTTTACGTTGTTACAAAGACGCAACACTTTGCCAATCTTCTGACAGGAAGACCGTTTTAGAGTAGTCGCGTCTGCCCCGCTCCCCGCGGCGACAGGCCGTGCGCGCGACGGTTTTTCGTCGATCGGTGAGCGGAACACGCCACGAAGCGCAAAATTTTATCCCAAAATGAGTCGCATACCCCGGCGTTACGCAACTCGGCGGCAGCGCGACACACCGGCTTGATTACAATGCCGGCTTTCGCCTGCTTCTCGGCGCGACGTTCGGACGCGGCGTTCAACCCTCGTTTCACCCACACGCACTGATTTTGGAAGCTCTCACCCCTGCCCAGCGCAACGTCTACAACGCGAAGCTCGCGAGCTATGCCGACCGGCCGCTCGCGTTCCTGTTCCGCTACATCCGGATGCACCCTGTCGCGCACGTCATCGTGCTCGCCAGCGTGCTCGCGGCGGTCGGCTGCGCGCTCGGCTCGCAATACGCGATCAAGCATCTGATCGACGTGCTCGCGGCCGGCCGCCATCATCCGGGCCCGCTCTGGGGCGCGTTCGCGCTCCTCGTCGGCCTCATCGCCGCGGACAACCTGCTATGGCGCGTCGGCGGCTGGGTCGCCGCGCACACGTTCGTCGCGGTGACGGGCGACCTGCGCCGCGACCTGTTTCAATATCTGAGCGGCCATTCGCAGACCTACTACGCGGAGAAGCAGCCCGGCACGCTCGCGAGCCGGATCACCGCGACGTCGAACGCGATCTACACGGCCGAGAACACGATGGCGTGGAACGTGCTGCCGCCGTGCATCGCGGTGATGGGCGCGATCCTGATGATCATCGTCGTCAATCCGCTGATGGCGCTCGGCCTGCTGTCGTGCTCGGGCGTGCTCGCGATCGTGCTGTTCAAGCTCGCCAAGCGCGGCTCGGTACGCCATCACCGCTTCGCCGCGAGGGCGGCGGCCGTCGACGGCGAGCTCGTCGACGTGATCGGCAACATGGGGCTCGTGCGCGCATTCGGGATGACGCTGCGCGAGCAGAAGCGCTTCGGCGCGACCGTCAAGGCCGAAATGGACGCGCGGCAGCAGAGCCTGCTCTATCTCGAGAAGCTGCGCCTGCTGCACGCGGTGATCACCGCGATGCTGTCCGCGGGCCTCCTCGGCTGGGCGCTGTGGCTGTGGGACCAGGGCCGCGCGACATCGGGCGACATCGTGCTCGTCAGCTCGCTCGGCTTCACGATCCTGCACGGCACGCGCGACCTCGCCGTCGCGCTCGTCGACGTCACGCAGCACGTCGCGCGCCTCGCCGAAGCGGTGAAGACGCTTCTCGAGCCGCACGGCATGCCCGACCGCTCGGACGCGATTGCGCTCGCGCCGCGCGGCGGCCGCGTCGACTTCGAGCGCGTGACGTTCGCGTATCCGCACCGCCGGCCGATCCTCGACCACTTCGACCTGCACATCGAGCCCGGCCAGCGCGTCGGGCTGATCGGCAAGTCGGGCGCGGGCAAATCGACCGTGCTCGCGCTGCTGCAGCGCTTCTACGACATTCAGCAAGGCTCGATCCGGATCGACGGCCAGGACCTCGGCTCGATCACGCAGGAAAGCCTGCGCCAGTCGATCGCGCTCGTGCCGCAGGACATCTCGCTCTTTCACCGTTCGATCTACGAGAACATCGCGTACGGCCGCCCCGAGGCGACGCACGAGGAAGTGCTCGCCGCCGCGCGCGAGGCGCGCTGCACCGAGTTCATCGAGGCGATGCCGGAGGGCTTCGAGACGATCGTCGGCGATCGCGGCGTGAAGCTGTCGGGCGGCCAGCGGCAGCGGATCGCGATCGCGCGCGCGATCCTGAAGGACGCGCCGATCCTGCTGCTCGACGAGGCGACGTCGGCGCTCGACAGCGCGTCCGAGGAAGCGATCCAGGCGGCGCTCGACCGGCTGATGACGGGCCGCACGGTGATCGCGATCGCGCACCGGCTGTCGACGCTGCGCAACTTCGACCGGATCATCGTGATGAGCGCGGGCAAGGTGATCGACGACGGCAGCCCCGACGCGTTGCGCGAGCGCCCGGGCCTCTATCGCGACCTGCTCGCGAAGCAGCACGGCCGGCATCTGCCCGCGCCCGCGCCGGCGCCCGCGGACGGCAACGGCGACGACGATTCGTCCGCGTCCGACGACGACGAGCGCGTCGCCTAGCGGGGTGCTCCGCGTGTGCGGCGTGTACCGCGGCGCGCGCCGCGCGGTGGGCGGTGGGCGGTGGGCGGTGGGCGGCGGGCGGCGGGCGGCGGGCGGCGGGCGGCGGGCGGCGGTGTCGAGCCGATCGTCGCCCGGCTGCCGCCTGTACGCAATCCTCGCCCCGCCAGAAAAAAGGCCCGGCCGGCATATGCCGGCCGGGCCTTTTCGTTGCGCTCGTCGGCGACGATCGGGAAGGCGTTCGGTCGATGCGGCCTCCAAGCATTCGCGACTTTCGACTTTCGACTTTCGACTTTCGACTTTCGACTTTCGACGCTCGCGTCGCGAATCTCGCCGATTCCACACGATTCGGCTCCGCGCGATTCGGCATTCGGCACGCGTCGCCCGCATGACCGGCACGAACGCGCCGCGCCCAACCCGCGAACCCTCAGCCGCTCCCGCGAGCGCGGCGCGCTATTTCCCGAGATCGCGCAAGAAGTTGTCGCGCCACACCGACACGTTGTTCTCGCGCAGCCGCGCGAGCATGTCGGCGTGGCGCGCGCGCCGCTCGGCGAGCGGCATCGACAGCGCGCGTGACAACGCGTCGGCCATTCCGCCGATGTCGATCGGGTTGACGATCAGCGCGCCCGTGAGCTCGCACGCGGCGCCCGCGAAGCGCGACAGCACGAGCACGCCCGGATCGTCCGGGTTCTGCGCGGACACGTACTCCTTCGCGACAAGGTTCATCCCGTCGCGCAGCGGCGTCACGTAGCCCACGCGCGCGAGCCGGTACAGCGCGGCGAGCACCGGCCGCTCGTATTGCCGGTGGATGTAGAGGATCGGCGCCCAGTCGAGCTCCGCGAAGCGCCCGTTGATGCGCCCCGACTCGCCTTCGAGCTGCCGGCGGATGTCCTGGTACGCGCGCAGGTCGGCGCGCGTCGACGGCGCGATCTGCAGGAACGACACGTGGTTGCGGAACGACGTCTCGTGCTCGAGCAGCTTCTCGAACGCGCGAAAGCGCTCGACGAGCCCCTTCGAGTAATCGAGCCGGTCGACGCTCATCACGAGCTGCCGCCCGCGCAGCGACGCCGCGAGCGATTTCACCGCGCGGCCGTTCTCGCCCGCCTTCGCGAGCGCGGCGATCTCGTCCGGATAGACGCCGATCGGATAGGCGGCCGCGCGCAGCGAGCGCCCGAACGCGTCGACGCGCGCCGGATGCGCGGTGCGGTCGACCGCGCCGCCCGCCTCGTATTCGACGTATTCGAAGAACGCGCGCAGATCGGTGTCGGTCTGGAAGCCGAGCAGGTCGAACGCGCACAGCGCGTCGACGAGCTCGCGATGCGGCGGCACGTTCACGAGCACCTGCGCGGCCGGAAACGGAATGTGCAGGAAGAAGCCGATCCGGTTCTTCACGCCCGCCGCGCGCAGCGCCTTCGCGAACGGGATCAGGTGATAGTCGTGCACCCAGATCACGTCGTCGTCGCGCAAGAGCGGCACGAGCTGCTGCGCGAGCCACACGTTCACGCGCGAGTAGCCTTCGAACTCGTGGCGGTCGAACTGGATCAGGTCCGCGCGGTAATGGAACGCGGGCCACAGCGTCGCGTTCGAGAAGCCCCGGTAGTACTGATCGTAATCGCGCCGCGACAGACCGATCGTCGCGAACGTGACGGGGCCGTGCTCCTCGACGCGAATCTGCGGCGCGCCCGACGCGACGACATCGCCGCTCCAGCCGAACCACATGCCGCCCGTTTCCTTCAACGCGTCGTAGACGCCGATCGCGAGGCCGCCCGCAGCCGGCTCCCCTTCCGAGATCGGCGCGACCCGGTTCGAGACGATGATGAGACGACTCATGCGAGCGCGCGCCCCGCGTCGATCCAGCGCGCGAGCTGCTCGCGGAACGCGGCGACCGATTCGACGCGCGCGCGCGCCGACGTGTCGCCCGCGCCGACCTTGATCGACAGCCCGCCGTTCGCGTTGACGACGGCGAAGCCCAGCTCGTCGGTCAGATCGTCGCCGGCGAACACCGGCATGCGGCCGGCGAACGGCGGCTCGTTCAGGAACGCGGCGACCGCGCGCCCCTTGTCGACGCCCTTCGGCTTGATCTCGAACACCATCTTGCCCGGCTGCAGCACGTACGCGTCCGGATAGTCGGCGACGAGCCGCTCGGCCGCCGCGCGCGCGACGCCCTCGCGCTCGGGCGCGTTGCGAAAGTGCAGCGCGAGCGCCGCGCCCTTGATCTCGAGCAGCATGCCGGGATGCCGCTCGACGACCGCCGCGAGCTCGCGCTCGATGCGCAAGAGGCGCGGATCGTCGAAGCCGATCCGCTGCGTGTCGCCGTTCGCGTCGCGCCGCTCGGCGCCGTGCAGGCCCGCCACCGGCAGATCGGGCAGGTTCAGGTACGCGTCGATGCTGCCGATGCCGCGCCCCGACACGATCGCGACCGCGCCGTGCGAGAGCCGCCGCAGCTCGTCGACGAGCGCGGGCACGTCGGGCGGCACCTGGATCGCGTCGGGCGTCGGCGCGAGGTCGACGAGCGTGCCGTCGAAGTCGAGAAAGAACGCGGTGCGGGCAAGGGGAAGGGAAAGCGGGACGGATTGCATCGATTCGCTGATGAGAATGGCTGCCGGCGGGCGCGCCCGCCGGGCGAATGTGCGCATCTTACCGCGCCTCGTGCACGATGAACAAAAGCGCGGGCCTGCGACGCGCGGCCGGCATGCGCATCGCTGCGACATTTTGCCCCGGTTCGATGCGCGGTGCGCGTTTCGAAAAGACGATCCCGATCAAATTGCGCTACAGTCGCAACCGCCGATAGAAACAGCGAGACGCCGATGCGCCGCGATCCTCGATCCTCGATCCTCGATCCTCGAGCCGAGGAGCCGAGATCCGAGGCCCTCGCGGCCGGGCCCGACGCACGAGCCGGGACGCGGCCGCGCGCCAGAGGCGCGGCATGATCGATGCGTCCGCCATCGCGGACGACGCCATCGCGGACGACGCCTCGATCGCCCCCGAAACCGCCGCGCTTCGCCGTCGCGCAAGATTGCTTCGAACCGAATTCGCCGATGCCGCTTCCCCTTTTCGCGGCGCGCGCGCGTGCCGCCTCGCCCGCTTGCGCCCGCACAACGCGCGTGATCCGCTTCGCCGCCGCCTGCGCGGCGGCGGCCGCGCTCGCCGGCTGCTCGCCGCGCGGCGAGCCGTGGCGGCTCACGAACGTGACGAGCCATCTGCCCGACCTGACGTTCTCGCTCACGGGCGAGGACGGCAAGCCGATCGACGCGTCCGCGTTCCGCGGCCGCATCGCGCTCGTCTACTTCGGCTACACGCATTGCCCGGACGTGTGCCCCGAGACGATGGCGCGCCTGATGCAGGTGCTCGCGCTGCTCGGCCCCGACGCGCGCGGCGGCGTGCGCATCCTGTTCGTGTCGGTCGATCCGGCGCGCGACACGCCGGCCGCGATGCGCGACTATGTCGGCGCGTTCGACGCCGAGCACGCATACGGGCTCACGGGCAGCGAGCGGCAGATCGAATCGCTCGCGAAGCGCTACCGCGTCGCGTATCAGATGGAAAAGCGCGATCCGAACGGCAACTACGAAGTCACGCACAGCTCCGCCGTCTACGTGTTCGACGCGCAAGGCCGCGCGCGCCTGCTCGCCACCGACCAGGATTCCCCCGACGCGATCGCCGCCGATCTGCGCCGGATCATCGCCAACCGTTCCTGAACCGGAACTCACTTACCGACAAGCCGATGACGCTCAAACCGAAATCCCTCGCCGCGCTCGCCGCCCTCTCGCTCAGCCTGCACGCGTACGCCGCCGGCGCCGCTTCGATCAGCGCGCAGAACGCGTGGGTGCGCTGGCTGCCGAACAAGCTGCCCGCCGCCGGCTACGTGACGCTCGTCAACGCGAGCGACAAGCCGATCGATCTCGTCGACGTCGACAGCCCCGAATACGGGATGACGATGCTGCACCAGACCGTGTCGAACGGCTCGACGCAAAAGATGGAGATGGTCGACAAGCTGACGATCCCCGCGCGCGGCAAGGTCGACATCGCGCCGGGCGGCTATCACTTCATGCTCGAGGAGCCGAAGCGCGCGATCAAGCCGGGCGACACCGTGCATCTGCGCATGCAGTTCTCCGACGGCGAGAAGCTCGACGCGCCGTTCGTCGTGAAGTCGCCCGCCGCCAAGTAAGCGTCGCGCGATGAACCTGCTGTACTGGCTCGAGCCGTGGGAGCCGTCGCCCACCGTCGTGATCGCGGTGCTCGCGGCCGGCGTGCTGTTCGCGCGCGGCGCGCGCAAGGCGAAGGTGTCGACGTCGCGGCGCGTCGCGTTCTGGTTCGGACTCGCCGCGCTGTACGTCGCGCTGCACACGCGCCTCGACTACTTCTTCGAGCACGAGTTCTTCATGCACCGCGCGCAGCATCTGGTGCTGCATCACCTCGGGCCGTTCTTCATCGCGCTGTCGTATCCGGGCGCGGCGATCCGCGCCGGCGTCCCGTTCTCGTGGCGGCAGCGCTACGTGCGCCCAGCGCTCGCGCAGCCGTTCGTGCGCGCAACGCTCGACGTGCTGTTCAATCCGGTCGTCGCGGTCGTGCTGTTCGTCGGCCTGATCTATTTCTGGCTGCTCTCGCCGATCCACTTCGTCGCGATGCTCGACTGGCGGCTCTATCGCGTGATGAACTGGAGCATGGTGATCGACGGGCTGCTGTTCTGGTGGCTCGTCGTCGATCCGCGGCCCGCGCCGCCCGCGCGGCTCGCGCCGGGGCGGCGCATCCTGATGGTCGTCGCGGCGATCCCGCCGCAGATCGTGCTCGGCGCGCTGATCTTCTTCACGCCGCACGAGCTCTATCCGATCTATTCGATCTGCGGGCGCGCGTTCACGTGGCTGAGCCCGCTGCGCGACCAGCAGATCGGCGGGCTGCTGCTGTGGATTCCCGGCTCGATGATGAGCGTGATCGGCGCGCTGATCGCGCTGCGACACTGGATGCGCCTGTCCGCGCGCGGCCGGCTGTCCGACGAGCGCGCGGCGCGCGCCGAGCTCGCGCGCATCCGCGCCGCCCGCGCGACGCCCTGACGATCGCGCGGCGCGCGCCGAACCCATGCAGATCCCGCGCTTAGTCGGCGCTTAGTCGGTTCTCGATCGGTTCTCGATCGACGCTCGATCGGCACTTAATCTGCGCTTAGTCGGCGAGTTCGGCGCGGCCGCTCGCGGCGGGCCTCACGCGATCGAGCGCATCCAGACGTGCGCAATGCCGTCTTCGTCGTGCACGTCCGAGCTCGGCGCGAAGCCGAACGCGCCGTAGAACTTCTGCAAATGCGCCTGCGCGTGCAGGCTGACCGGCGTGCCGGGCCACTGCACGCGCACGCGCTCGAGCGCGGCTGCGAGCATCGCGTTGCCGAGGCCCATGCCGCGAAACGGCTGCGTCGTCAGCACGCGTCCGATCCGCACGTCCGGCTCCGCCGCGTCGGGCGGCAGCACCCGCAGGTAGCATGCGAGACGGCCCTGCGCGTCGTATGCGCCGAGGTGCCACGCGTCGAAATCCGCGTGATCGATGTCGCGGTACACGCAGTTCTGCTCGACGACGAACACGTCGCTGCGCGCGGAGAGGATCGCGTAGATTTCCCGCGGCGTCAGCGCGTCGAACGGCTTCCAGCGCCAGTCGAGCGCGACGGGCGGCGGCGCGGCGGTGGCGGACGAAGCCGCCGTCGTGGATGTGGACATGATCGATATTCCGAATGATTGGCGGCGCTGCTGCAAAGCGCGGAACGATCGATTATGCCTCGAACGGGCGCGCGGCCGCTTCGCGAATGCAAGGCCGACGCGCGCGCCGCACGGCAGCGGCCGCGCGCCCACGAGCTCGACGCAGGCCGGCCATTCGCGTCCGCACGCGGCCCCGCACGCACGACGCACGAAAGCAGCCCCGCTCGTCGCGGGGCCGTCTTCCTTCGCTAAGCGCTCATCTTGCCGAAGCGGCCGGCGTTGAAATCGTCGACCGCCTGACGGATCTGCGCTTCGCTGTTCATCACGAACGGACCGTAGCCGACGATCGGCTCGTCGATCGGTTCGCCGCTCAGCCACAGCAGCGTCACGTCGTTGTTCGCTTCGATTTCGACGTCGCTCCCGTCCCGCGCGAACTGCACGAACTGCGCCTCGCGCACGACTTCCTCGCCGTTCACGAGCGCCGTGCCGCGCAGCACGACGAGCGCGAGCGTGCGGCCCGCCTCGGCGCGAAACCGCGCACGGCCGCCCTGCTCGAGGCGCACGTCCCACACGTCGAGCGGCGTGTGCGTGCGCGCCGGCCCGCGGCGGCCGTCGAACTCGCCCGCGATCACCCGCACGCGCCCCGCGCCGTCGGGCAACTCGACGCTCGGGATGCTGTCGCTCAGCAGCGTCTGGTAGCCGGGCTCGGACAGCTTGTCCTTCGCGGGCAGGTTCACCCAGAGCTGCACCATCTCGAGCGTGCCGCCATTGCGCGCGAACTGCTCCGAATGGAACTCCTCGTGCAGGATGCCGCCCGCCGCCGTCATCCACTGGACGTCGCCCGGGCCGATATGGCCGCCCGCGCCCGTCGAGTCGCGATGGTCGACTTCGCCCTGATAGACGATCGTCACCGTCTCGAACCCGCGGTGCGGATGCTGGCCGACGCCGCGCCGGCGGGCCGTCGGCTCGAAGCGCGCGGGGCCGGCGTAGTCGAGCAGCAAGAACGGGCTCAGATGCGCGCCGTGGCTGTCGTAGCTGAACAGGGACCGCGCCGGAAAGCCGTCGCCGACCCAATGCGAGCGAGGCGCGCTGTACACCCCGACGATTTGCTTCATGTTCCTCTCCTTTCGTTCCTGGCCGAAGCGATCGCTTCGATCAATGGATAGAAGATAGAATCTGAACGATACCTTCGGTAGTGCGCGAAAATCGCACTCAGCGTTCCATATGGAGAACGATGAATCATGCGGGATCTGAACGATCTCTATTACTTCGTCCAGGTCGTCGATCACGGCGGCTTCGCACCCGCCGGGCGCGCGCTCAACATGCCGAAGTCGAAGCTGAGCCGCCGGATCGCGCTGCTCGAGGAGCGGCTCGGCATGCGCCTCATCCAGCGCTCGACGCGGCGCTTCGCGGTCACGGACACCGGCCAGACCTATTACGCGCATTGCCGCGCGATGCTCGTCGAGGCGGATGCGGCCGACGAGGCGGTCGCGCTGATGCGCGCGGAGCCGCGCGGCATCGTCCGGGTGACCTGCCCCGTCGTGCTCCTCGATGCGCTCGTCGGCGACATGGTCGCGGCGTTCATGGCCGAATGTCCGCTCGTCGAGATTCATCTCGAGGAAACGAACCGGCGCGTCGATGTCGTCGGCGAAGGCATCGACGTCGCGCTGCGCGTGCGGCCGCCGCCGCTCGAGGACAGCGATCTCGTGCTGCGCGTGCTCGCGGAGCGCGGGCAATGCCTCGTCGCGAGCCCGCGGCTGCTAGAGCGCGCCGGCGCGCCGCGCGTGCCCGCCGATCTCGCCGCGCTGCCGAGCCTCGCGCTCGGCCTGCCGCAAGACGAGCACGTGTGGAATCTGCACGGTCCCGACGGCGCGCACGCGGCGATCCGTCACCGGCCGCGGCTCGTCACGCGCGGCATGCCCGCGCTGCGCGCGGCGGCCGTCGCGGGCGTCGGCGTCGTCCAGTTGCCGACGATGATGGTCCGCGACCAGCTCGCCCGCGGCGAGCTGCGGCAACTGCTGCCCGGCTGGGCGCCGCGGCGCGAGATCGTGCACGCGGTGTTCGCGTCGCGCCGCTGGCTGCTGCCGTCCGTGCGCGCGCTGCTCGACTTTCTCGCGCAGCGCTTCGCCGCGCTCGAGCCCGACTAGACGTGCGCCCGGACGCTCGGCGCGCCGCTCGATGGGCGTCCAAGCGTGCGTTCGTTCGAGCGCCTGTTCGAGCGCCCGATCGCCCCCCGTCGACGGCACGGCCACGCCGCGCGTCACGCCGAATTCCCGTAGACTGCGCAAGCCACGGCCGCGCGCGGCCGCCGTTCAATCGTCACGTCAATCGCTCATGTTCGCGCTCTCCGAAACCCTTCCGTCGTCGAAGCCCGCGCTCTACGAAACGCTCGCCGCGCAGGCGCGTGCGCTCGTCGAGACGGAAACCGACGTCGTCGCCAACGCGGCGAATTTCTCGTCGCTCGTCTACCACTCGCTCGACGGCCTCAACTGGGCTGGCTTCTATTTCTACGATGGCCGCGAGCTCGTCGTCGGGCCGTTCCAGGGCAAGCCCGCGTGCGTGCGCATCGCGCTCGGCAAAGGCGTATGCGGCACGGCCGCGCAGACGCGCAGCACGCAGGTCGTGCGCGACGTGCACGCGTTTGCCGGCCACATCGCGTGCGATTCGGCGTCGCAATCGGAGATCGTCGTGCCGCTCGTCGCGCGCGACGGCACACTGATCGGCGTATGGGACGTGGACAGCCCGCTGATCGGCCGCTTCGACGACGACGATGCGAAAGGGATGGAGGCGCTGTGCCGGGTGTTCGTCGAGCTCGCGTGGGAAAACGCGGTGCGGCGCGGCGAATAACACGGGTACCCCGGCGATGCCGACGCGCACGGCGGACACCATCGCCGGTGAACCGTTCGGCCCGTCTTTCGACTGCGCGCGCGGCGTCGACCGATGCATGCTGCGCCGCGCCGGCCGCATACAACGACAACGACGCGACTCATTGGCTACGGGCATGGCCTTCGCACGCGGACGCCGCGGCGGCGAACTTGCCTTGCGCGAAGCTATCCGCAACGTCACGCGCGATGCGTCAGCGTGCGGCGAAGGCCGCTGCCATGTCATGCGCTTCCCGGCATCGACATGGCCTTCGTCACGGAGGATGCGGCCAATGCGTTCCTCGCGCCGCCCGAGCCTAACCGAGACTTTTTTGCATGCGCGGTATGAACCGTCTGCTGGCGGACCGCCATGCCGCGCACGCGCGTCGGCATAGCCCTCCTCACGCAGAAGGCGCGACCGACACACCCACGTCGCCCCGATCGCGGTGGCCGCGCACCGGTTGCCCAGCCGCCCTTTCATCGAACCGGCCGAAAGCGGCCGGCTTCGCGCCACGCGTTTCGGTCGTCCGCGCCTATCGCACGATTCCGCCGCCTTGGCCGCGCAGCGCAACCCGCGACGCGCGTGCGCCGCGCCCCCACCAGCCCCACATCGCGAGCGCGATGATCGCAAGCAACGGTAAAACCAGCACGCTGCCCTCGGGCCCGGCCGCGCCGCCGCTCAGCAGCGCATGGCCGACGGGGTGCGCGGTCAGCCGCACGCCTTCGACGAGCCGGCCGCTGTCCGGCGCGCCGTAAAAGTACGATTCGCCCCAGTCCCACGCCGCATGAAAGCCGATCGCCCACCAGAGCGATCCCGTGTACCAAAGCGACAGACAGAAGACGAGCCCGAACAGCATCGCCGACGCGAGCCCCATGATCGATTCGTCCGGGCTCATCGCGTGCAGCACGCCGAACAGCGCCGACAGCAGCACCGCGCCCCACCAGAAGCCGAGCCAGCGCGCGAGCTTGTGGAGCAGGTAGCCGCGCAGCAGCGATTCCTCGAAAATCCCGGTCATCACGAACATCGCGGCCCAGACGGCCGCGTATTCCCATGCGCGCGCGCCGTGGATCGCCGGCGCGTCGAAGCGCAGCAGCCCCGCTTGCCATAACGCGAATACCAGCGCTGATATCGCCGCGAAGCCGCACACCACGCCGCCCGCGAAGCGCGACGCGCGTGCGCTGCCTTGCAGTCCGTACGAAAACGGCGAGCGACGCTCGATCCACGCGAGCAAAAAGGTGGCGAGCGCAACCGATGCGAGCTGCATCGCTTCCATGGCGGCGCCGTTCGCGACGGGCAGCGCCTCGTCGCCCACGGGCATCGGCACCAACCGGTGCGAGACGAACGCGAATGCCGCGATCGCGCCGGCGAAGATCGCGACGAACAACGCGGCGCCCCACGGCGCGCGCAAGCCGTCGCGGCCGAAGAAGAATCGACGCAGGCGGCCGCCGCGCGGTTCCGTTTGCGTCGACATCGACGCCGACGTCGACACGCGGCCCGACGGCGCGGGCGAATTCGAATGAATCGGTTCCAAGAGCGCTCCCGGTCGAACGTCAAACGGACGGCCGCTCGCGCGATCGAAGCAGATCGTCGCGCGCGGCGTGCCGCGAATGCAAACCGAACGCGATTGTCACACCGGAAGGCGAGAAAACGAACAGGAAAACAAAAAAAGAAAAGCGCCGCGCATCGGGGGCTTGGTGTGGAGGCGCGAGCCGGAGTCACGCCGATCTGCGCGACTTTGCCGGGCGGCATGAATCCGCATGCGTCAAAAGCGGCTGCACGATTGCAATTCACTCGCACCACCGAATCGATATCCGCTCCCGACCGCCGCTTGCCCGCCTTCTAGTCTTGCCGCTGCCTGCAACGTCCGCCTCGACGCAGCCCCTCGTCACGGAGACCGAAACCATTTGTGCTCATGCGCACGCGACGCTCGACGCTC
The DNA here is from genome assembly GCF_000773065.1 of Burkholderia sp. ABCPW 111. Lineage (NCBI taxonomy): Bacteria > Pseudomonadati > Pseudomonadota > Betaproteobacteria > Burkholderiales > Burkholderiaceae > Burkholderia > Burkholderia sp. ABCPW 111. Next base: position 34,813 of record NZ_JPWT01000086.1, read on the forward strand.
CGCCGCATCGGCGCACGTTCGCTTCCGCCTCTATCGACCGCTCCGAGCATCGTCATCCTTCACCGAGCGCAACGTCGACATCCGACATTCAATACGCAGCCGCATTTCGCCCATTTACCGAAAACAATCACGCTCGAGGTTTTTAAAATCAAAACCATCCGGCGCGCTCTATCGAAAATCAACAATGATAAATTAATACCATTTGAACTACCCAGGTGCGAATCATAATCTCCATTCTGCGCCGCAGCACCACCCATAAACCACGCTTAACGCCGATAAATAATTACAACTCATTCCATCAATATCTCAGAACCAGACATTAAAAAAGATTGCCAATCCGGACGTCGATCACTCCCTGCCCGGAGGCAATGCAGTGCCGCCCAGCAGCTCCTTTTTCCACGCCATCAACGCGCTCAACGAGAGGAAGACCATGAAAATATTCTCGACCATCCTTTTTTCAGTCATGATGCTTTTTTCCTCCTATGCCTCCGCAGACATCGTTTGCAAATCAGGAAAAATCAACAAAATCGAAACCGACTCGAACGGCAATCTCGTGGCCACGATTCTCGACGCCTCGTACTCATTTAGCGAAAGAGAAGTCTTCCCGCTCATATACTCGGCGTTCTCCGAAAATAGGGATTTCTACATCTACGGAAATGCGTGCTACAACGGAGCGCCGGCAAGCCACTTCGCCATTCGATAGCCCAGCAGCAGCGTTCACATCGTCAATCAGATCGTGGCCGATCGGCGATCACCGGTCGGCCGTACTTCTTGCCGTACCGCCACAAGACGCTCTCGCGTCGAACGCCACGCATACGGCCCGCCGTCGCGCATACGGCAAGCGGCTGCCGGCGCCCCATTGCTGCTGCGCCGGCGCGTGAACGCCGGAAAAATCCCCGACCGGCACAGGCAGCCGGGCATCCCAACGTCGATTCGCGCGACGATATCCAACGAATCTGCAGCGGCCGACCTTGCACGTGGTCGTCATGCGGGCACGCACGCGAAGCGGCCGCGTTATCCACGGTTCATCGGCGCGCACATCCGCCTCGGCAACCATCGCGCTCGACAAGCCGTCAACCAGTCAAGATCGAGCGCCGACGCAACCCGCGCACGACGCCTCTACTTACCGCCAATCACGAGCGCGTCCATGCGCGTGCCCCGCCTTGGCCGAAACACGCGAGGAAAACGCGCCCGCGCTTGAAAGCTCGGCAACCGGAGAGAAAGCGGCTCGGCGCCAAGCGCCCAGGCATCCGACGACGAACGGGCAAAGGCGGCAACGACAACCCACCGCTGAAAGCTCATGGAAAGACAAACTCACGCATCACCGCTCCGATATACGCTCGAAGCGATCCGTCTTGATCTCGCCCTGCCTTTTAAAGAGATGTTCCTATCGGAAGGATCATCGTTGCATGCCATAATTCGCCGCAGCATTCGGGCTCGTTCGTCATCCTTTCAAGGCCATGCGTCGCCTTCTCCACCGCAAGATCGGCAGCCTTCTCGGATTGTTCGCAATCCTGATGGCGACGCTCGCGCCGACGGTCTCGCACTCGCTGTCGAACAGCCGTCATTCCGGCACGCTGCCGGGCGCCGTCTGCTCGGCGCGGGACGGCTCAAACGCGACGCCGTCCGACACATCCTCGTCGTCCGAAAAGGCGATTCACGAGCAAGCGTGCGCATATTGCGGATTGCTCGCCCACGTGCCCGTGGTACCGAGCGCGACCGCCGAATTCGCCCCCGAGAACGGGGCGCGCCATACGTCATCGGCCGCACCGGTTCAGCCGATACGTCGCCGCGTCCCGTTCACCACGGCGCAGCCGCGCGCGCCGCCCGCCCTGTCCTGACTGAAGCAGTCTTGCCGCGACGAACGCGTCATTGCGTCGCCGCGGTGTCGCGCGTCCGCCAACGGACGCGCGATCGCCCCCATGCAACCCTTCGACACGGATAAGTCATGCGCACCATTACCCCTCGCGGCGGTTTGCCCGCGCTCTCGACGCTCGTCGCCCCGGCTGCCGTAGCCGCGACGCTTTTCGCGCCCTGCGTTGCCGCCGCCCATGCGATTGCGGGCAATCGCGTGTTCCCGGCGACGATGGCGGTCGACGATCCCGGCGTCGGCGACGAACTCAATCTCGAGTTTGGCCACCTCAAATCGCAAACGGACGACGGCGACGCCCAAGGCACCAATACGACGTCGCTCGAATGGGACAAGCTGATCACGCCGAGCTTCGCGCTGTCCCTGACCGGCACCTACGTGAACGTGAACGCGCCGAACGGCGGCTCGGCGCGCGGGTTCGACAACTTCGCGCTCGGCGCCAAGTATCGTTTCTACGTGAGCGCCGCACACGAATTCATGGCGTCCGTCGGCGTGATCGCCGAGCTTGGCGGAACCGGCTCAAAAGCGATCGCCGACCCGCATTCGGCGCTGACTCCGACGCTGTACGTCGGCAAGGGTTTCGGCGATTTGCCCGACGCCCTGAAATACTTGCGCCCGTTCGCGGTCACGGCCACCGTCGGGCCGCGGCTGACGACGAGCAGCGCCGATCCCGACTCGCTGAACTGGGGCGTGACGTTGCAGTACAGCTTGCCGTACCTGCAGAACTTCGTGCAGGACGTCGGGCTCAAAGCCCCGTTCAGCAACCTGATTCCGATCGTCGAATTTCCGATGAACACCTGCACCGGCGGACCGTGCGCCGGCCATACGACCGGCACCGTCAACCCCGGCCTGCTCTGGCTGAATCGCTGGGGGCAATTCGGCGTCGAGGCGCAGATTCCCGTCAATCGCGCCAGCGGAAAAGGCGTCGGAGTCTTGCTGCAAGCCCATCTCTATCTGGACGACGTGCTCCCCAACTCGCTCGGCAAGCCGCTCTTCGGCAAAGGAGAATGAACGTGACCGTAATTCGCCCAATTCACCCCGCGTGCGCCGCGGCGGCGATCGTCGCGGGCATCGTCGCTTCGCCGGCGGCGTTCGCGCATGCCTTCCCGCAATCGCAAACTCCGTCGGCGGGCGCCGAAGTGCCGCCGCCCGCGAACGTGACGATCGTGTTCGACGGACGGCTCGAGCCCGCGTTCAGCGCGCTGACGGTCAGCGACGCGACCGGCAAGCCGGTGAGCCGCGCGAAGGCGACCGTCGCGCCGAACGACGCGAAGACGATCAGCGTCGCGTTGCCCGCGCTGGCGCCCGGCAAATACGTCGTCCACTGGGTGGCCGTGGCCTCCGACGGCCACCGGACACAGGGTGACTATTCGTTCAAGGTGAAATGACGCGAACCGACGTTGCACATCCGCCGCATTTTCGTCACTTTCACCGCGCTGCGCGCGGCCTCAATGTAGTCGCCCGATCCTCCGGTTAGCGCGGACGCATTCGTCACACGATGCCGGCGTCCGTCGCCGCACCGGCGGCACGCCGGCATCGCGTCGCGCCGCCGCGCCGCATCGGCTCGCCGTTGGCCCGCTGGGCCGCGTCGTCCACCCGATCCGGCACGCCTCGCGCCGGACGCGCCATGTATCAATGCTGCGACGTTTCTCGTCGATTTCCCTATGGAGCAGCCGCCCGCTTGCGCCCCGCGCCCCGATACGTCCGGCGCCCGACCGGCTTGGCACGCCGCTAGCTTGTCTCCTCACGCTGCCAACGGCGGGCTCGACGCGCATTCAAGAACGACGTGTCATCCGGCGCTTCCTCACGGAAGCCCTGCCGGGGCATGTCCGATTCGTCTCGACGCCACGGGCTGACAGTGCGCCGGTTGTCCGAACATTCAAAATCCTCCTCCCCGTCGATGCTTCGCACGCGTCGCGGACGAGCTCATCAGGACGAGGCGCGTACTCGGAATGTTGGAAATCACCAATCGTCCATCCCGACGGAGAGCACCATGTTGGTCAAGTCATTTCGGTTCTTCAGGACGTGCCTGATCCTACTTTCGCTATGCTTCGCGATTCTTCCCGGACGGGCCCATGCAGTTTCGAATCAGTTGCTGCTGCTGTTGCCGGACAATTTCACGCTGCCCGATCCGCGCGTGTCGGCGTGGCTCGACGCGGCTTCCGAGGAAGGCCTGCAGATCTCGATCATCTACGACAGCCAGTTCGAACAGGCCGGCGCGTCGTTGCAACAGTATCAAGGCCTCATCCTTCCCGATCAGGTTCACACCGTCGCGGCCGATGCGCTCGTGACGGCGATCCAGAACTACGCGCTCAACGGCGGGCGCGTGATGATGGTCTACGATTTCGGCGCGCTCACGTCGACCGGCTTCTATCCCGTTCCTCAGTCGAGATTCAGCTCGATGGTGGGCGTGAGCTACGTGCTGTACGACTCGCTCGGCGGCAACATGATCGGGCTCGGCCCCGTGACCGGCATGGGAAGCACGCTGCGCGCGCTGCAGATTCCGCCCGGAAAGTCGATGGCGTGGTCGACGAGCGGCTCCACCCCGACGACCGCCGTCAAGACGTCGGCGCTGGTGTCCGTGTCCGCGTCGCCCGGCCAGGTTCTGTACCTGCAACCGAGCCCGTCCAACCCCGGCGGATTGTCCGGCTACAACCACAACGCATACTTCAACTACAAGACTGAGAACGGGCTCGCGTCGAATATCAGTCTGGATCTCGGCCGGATTTCCAAGGGCCAGCAAGTCAAGGCGGGCACGTACACGGCAACGTCGACCAAGAGCACGTCTTCGTCGACGAAGAAGACGACGGGCGCGACCGCGCTCGCCACGACGTCGCCCGCCGCGACCACCGACACGCTCGAAGGCATCTCGGGCTACGTGTACGGCTTCCTCACTTACCCGAGCTTCGTCACGCAGGGCACGTACAGCGGCACGGCCCTGCTGACCTCGCCGAACTTCGGCCTCGTCGCCGGCTATAACCCGTACGGCAGCGGCGGCGTGCTGTTCGTGAACATGCCGCTCAGCTACCTCGAAGGGCAGACCGACGGCATGCCGCTGCACGGCTTCCTGCACTACTTCACGACGAACGTGCTGTCGATGCCGCACCTGTCGCTCGAACCGAGGGCGCAAGCGGGCATGGTGCTCAACTGGCATTTCTGCGCGGAAGAGATGATTCAGCCGGCCCAGTATCTGAAGTCGCTCGGCATCTGGAACAACGGGCCGTTCTCGATCGTCGTGACGGCCGGCCCGGACGACGCGGCGATCGGCGACGGGCTCGGCATCAATCTGACCAACAACACGCAGGCGAAGCAGCTGATGACGTACCTGTTGAGCAAGGGGCACAACATCGGCAGCCACGGCGGCTGGGATCACGATTACTGGGGCGCCAATGCCAGCGAGACCGATCAGAGCACGTTCCAGCAATACCTCGTGCTGAATCACCAGGCGGTGCAGACGGTGACCGGCAAGCCGGATGTGGAATGGGCCGCGCCCGAAGGCAATACGCCGACCTGGGCCGTCACCTGGCTCGAAAGCAACGGCTATTCGGGCTACTACTTCACCGGCCACACCGGCATGGCGCAAACGCGCGCCTACCGGAACGGCGCGCTGTTGAACCCCGGCATCTGGGCATTCCCGGTGATGCCGTTCGGCAAGTACGCGACTTTCGAGGAATTCCAGGAGTTCGGCGTGTCGACGACGGACGTCACGAACTGGTACGAAGCGCTGATGAACTTCGTCGTGGCCAACCGCACGACCCGGCTCATCTACATGCATCCGCTCGGCGCGTCGTGGTATCCGGGCGTGCTCTCGACGATCTTCACCTATGCGAACACGTTGATCGCGACGGGGCAATACAAGTGGTACACGATGGATCAGCTGACCCAGTTCGACAGAAAGCGCTTGCTCGTCACGTGGACGGCGACGGACACGGGCAGCAGCTGGTCGTTCGCCGCTTCCCAGCCGACGAGCCTGCAGGACGTGACGTGGCTGCTGCCGAAGAACGCCTTCCAGCTGCCGGTCGTGACCGGGGGAAGCGCCACCGTCGTGACGACCGATCCGACCAACTGGCTGGTGATCGCGGGCGCGGGAACGGCCCTGGCGTTCACGAGCGCCAAGCTGTAATGGCGCGACCGCGACGCAGGATAGGCGCGGCCGATTCCCGATCGGGCGATCGGAAGTCGGCCGCGCCATCCGGATCGCTCACGTCGGAGGGACGACATGAAACGACACACGTTGCGACACACGTTGCGACACGCGTTGTGCATTCTCGCCGGATCGGCCGCGCTCGCGCTCTCGCCGGCGGCGCCATTCGCGCAGCAAGCCGGCCGGCCGCTTCAGGGCTTCGTTCGCCCGCCGTTCCATCTGCACGCGCAAGGACGCGCGGCTGCGGCCCCGGCCGGCATGTCGCCGGCGCAGATCCGGCACTTCTACGGCTTCGATCAGTTGCCGAGTGATTTTCGGGGCGGCAAGCAGATCATCGCGATCATCGACGCATTCGACAACCCTTCCGCCGAGGCCGATCTCGACGTGTTCAGCCGTCGATTCGCCCTTCCCCCCTGCAACGCCGCGAACAGATGCTTCGCCAAGGTCTACGCGAGCGCCGACCGCAGCCGCCCGCCGGCGGATGCGGGTTGGGCGCTGGAAAGCTCGCTCGACGTGCAGTGGGCGCACGCCATCGCGCCCGACGCAAAAATCGTGCTGATCGAAGCCGCATCCGACGCATTCGGCGACATGATGGGCGCCGTGGCGCTCGCGGTCGCCGCGCCGCCCAAAGGCGTCGGCGCGAAGGTCGTGTCGATGAGCTGGGGCGGCAGCGAATTCCTGTCGGAAACGCAGTACGACGGGCTGTTCATGAGCGCGAACGGCGTGTCGTTCGTCGCCGCGTCGGGCGACGGCGGCAACGCCGTTGACTATCCCGCCGCGTCGCCGTACGTACTCGGTGTCGGCGCGACGACGATCGCCACCGACGCGAGCGGACGCTACGTCGGCGAAACCGCATGGCCGGGAAGCGGCGGCGGCCAGAGCGCGATCGAATCGGAGCCGCCTTATCAGACGCGCTTCGGGATACCGTTCGACGCGCCCGGCGCACGCGGCGTGCCGGACGTCGCCTACGACGGCGATCCCGCGTCCGGCTTCGCGATATACGATTCGTACGGATACGGCGGTCAGCGCGGCTGGTTCGTGGTCGGCGGAACGAGCGCGGGCGCGCCGCAATGGTCGGCGTTGCTGGCGATCGCGAACAGCGTGCGCGTCGAACGAGGCAAATCCACGCTGAGTGCGCTCAGCGCCGTCGAAGCGCTCCTGTACGGCATCGCGTCGGCTTCGTACCAGACGGCCTTTTACGACGTCACGAGCGGCTCGAACGGCACTTGCGGCTCGCTGTGCGATGCGATGCGCGGCTACGACTACGTAACCGGACTCGGACGCCCGATCGCCGGCAGTCTGGTTCAAGCGCTGATCGATGCGCCGTAACGACGATTTGCCCGTGCGGGCGTCGACGACGCACGGCGGCGGCTCGCCTCCGCCGCCCCCGGCGCGCGCGCGCTCAGACGCTCGCCCGCGCGCTTCGATGCAGACGGCCGAGCCGTGCGCCGCCGGCTCGCCTGCCGTTGCGGCGCGCGCGCTGGAGCGGCTCGCCTCGCTGCTCGTGCTGACGTTCGCGCTGTCGGCCATCGCGACGCTACGGGCCGCCGCATCGCCCGACGACGTCCCCGGCGAAGCCATCTACCGCCACGGCGTGCTCGCTTCCGGCGCCCCGCTGCGCGCGCTGCGCGAAGGCGGCCTGCGCATGGAAGGCGCCGCGGCCGCATGCGTCAATTGCCATCGGCGCAGCGGGCTCGGCGCCAAGTCGGGACGCACGACGATCCCGCCGATCGCCGGAACCTACCTGCTCCACGCAAGCACGCTCGGCGGCGAGAATCCCGGCATGCCGTACGTCGAAAGCATGCGAAGCGAGCGGGCCGCCTATTCCGACGAGACTCTCGCCCGCGCGATTCGAAGCGGAATCGACGCGCAAGGCAGGCAGCTCGGTTACCTGATGCCGCACTTCGTGATGGCCGACGACGACATGGCCGCATTGATCCGCTATCTGAAACAGCTCGATCCGCTACCCGCGCCGGGCGTCACCGACACCGCGTTGCATTTCGCGACGATCGTCACCCCGGACGCCGATCCCGTGAAGCGCCGCGCAACGCTCGACGTCTTGCGGCACTACTTCGCCGACAAGGAAGCGTTTCCGACGAGCGCGGCCCCGCAGGGATTGCAGACGGCGGACCCGGGCTCCGCTGCACGCCGCTGGCGGCTGCACGTCTGGGAGCTGAACGGCGCGGCGTCGACATGGGAAGCGCAACTCGCGCGCCACCTGGCCGCCGAACCGGTGTTCGCGGTGATATCCGGAATGGGCGGGCGAAACTGGGCGCCCGTTCGCGCGTTCTGCGAGCACGCGCGGATTCCGTGTCTGTTTCCGAACGTCGACGTGCCGGACGTCCGCGACGGCGACTTTTATTCGATCTACTTCTCGAAAGGCGTGCTGCTCGAGGCCGCGCTGATCGCCGCGGAAATCGAGAGCGGCGATCGCGAACGCGCCCCGCGCGCGATTCGCGAAGTGTACCGGGTCGGCGACAGCGGCGAAGCGGGCGCGCTAGCGCTCGCCGCTGCGTTGCGCGCACGCGGGCTCGACGTGTCGCGCGATGCGCTGATGCCGGGCGATCGCGTCGAGCAGGCGTTGAGCGGCCTCTCCGGCGACGATGCGCTCGTGTTGTGGCTGCGCCCCGCCGATATCGCGTCGCTGGGCCGCGACGCGCGTGCGCGAACCGTCTACATGTCCGGACTGATGGGCGGCCTCGATCATGCGCCGCTGCCCGAGCGCTGGCGCGCGATCACGCACATCGCGTATCCGTTCGATCTGCCCGATCGCGTCCGGCGTCGCGTCGACTACATGCTGGACTGGGCCGCGGCGCGGCACGTCGCCATCGTCGACCAGCAGGTGCAGGCGGACACGTTCCTCGCTTGCGTGCTGCTCGAGGAAGCGCTGGGCCATGTCACGGGCGCCTACGTGCGCGACTATCTCGTCGAGCGCATCGAAGACACGCTCGAGCAGCGCGTGATCACGGGCTACTACCCGCGCCTGACGCTCGCGCCGGGGCAGCGCCTCGCATCGAAAGGCGGCTACATGGTCCACTTTGCCGATATGAGCGGTACGCGCATCGTGGCCGACGGGGCCTGGACCGTTCCGTAGACGTAGACGCCGACGCCGCCCTGCCGCATTCGCAGGACGACGGCTCTGCCGCGCCGCAAGCGGGCTTCCCGCCCCGGGGACGCGCCATGCGGCCCACACCATGAGGAGACGAAAATGAACACGTTCCCGAAGCTTCCCCTGCTCGCCGATCTCGTGATCGCGGGCGCCTTGTTCGCCGGACACACCGCGCGGGCGCAGGAACCGATGGAGATGGATCACCACGCGCAGCATCACATGATGATGGCCGGGATGAAAACGTCCACGGCCGCCTATGCCGTGCCGGCCGTCATGCTGGTGCGCGACGACGGCAAGACCGTCGCGCTGAAAGACGAACTGGACGACGGACGTCCGGTCGTGCTGACGTTCATCTATACCACCTGCACGTCGATCTGCCCCGTCATCAGCCAGACGCTGTCGCAGCTTCAACAGGCGCTCGGCGCCGATCGCGACAAGGTACATATCGTGTCGATCTCGATCGATCCGGAAAACGACACGCCGGCGCGCCTGCGCGAATATGCCGCGAAATTCGGCGCGGGGCCGCAGTGGCAGCATTACACGGGTACGACGGCCGCAAGCGTGGCCGCGCAGAAGGCATTCAACGTTTACCGGCAGGACAAGATGGACCACAACCCGGTTCTGCTGCTGCGCGCCGCGCCGGGAAAATCCTGGCTCCGAATCGACGGATTCGCGACTAGCGGTGATCTGCTGCATTTGTACCGTTCGCTCACGGCGTCCAATTGACGGAGCCGCCGAACGGCGAAAACGCGCTCGATTCGCAAGCACTCGTCGCCGCCGCTCACGCGCCGACGGCAAGCGCGATGCGATACGCGAACTCAAACGGACGCCGGCCCGGCGAAGACGCCACGACGGTTCGAATGAACGAACGATCGAAAGCGCGCATCCGGCGGCCGGGCGCAACGCGCCAGCAATCGGCGCGATCGACCTCGACGCCGCGCCACTGTCGAACCTGACAGGTGTCGTGGCTGCACAACCGTAACAACCGCGTCTGCCGCACTCGATGGTAAATTTGCACGCAAATTGACACGAGAGGGCCAAGTGGCAAAGCGCGCGATCATCCGCGTCGGCGACACGACGACGCACGGCGGCAAGGTA
>NZ_JPWT01000087.1:0-44119 GCF_000773065.1 Burkholderia sp. ABCPW 111
CGCGTCGAGCGAGCGCTTCATCGCGCACGAATCGTCGGTCTGCACGCCGATCACCTTGATCTCGGGCCGCACCGCCTTCACGTACGCGGCCACGCCCGCCGCGAGCCCGCCGCCGCCGATCGGCACGAAGATCGCGTGGATTGGCCCCTGATGCTGGCGCAGGATTTCCATCGCGACCGTGCCCTGGCCCGCGATCACGTAAGGATCGTCGAACGGATGGACGAACGTGAGGCCGCGCTCGGCCTGCACCTTCACCGCGTGCGCGTAGGCGTCGCTGTACGATTCGCCCGCCTGGATCACCTCGACGGTCGGGCCGCCGTGCGCGCGCACCGCGTCGACCTTCACCTGCGGCGTCGTCACCGGCACGACGATCACGGCCTTCACGTTCATCCGCGCGGCCGAGAACGCGACGCCCTGCGCATGATTGCCCGCCGACGCGGTGATCACGCCGCGCGCGAGCGCGTCGGCTGGAATGTGCGCCATCTTGTTGTACGCGCCGCGCAGCTTGAACGAGAACACCGGCTGGTTGTCCTCGCGCTTCAGATAGACGGGGTTGTTCAGTCGCGCGGACAGATTGCGCGCGCGTTCGAGCTCGGTTTCGAGCGCGACGTCGTACACCCGGGCGGTCAGGATTTTCTTCAGATAATCGTGGGAGGCCATGAGAGGGCGTGAAAAGCGTGGATGCGGCGGAAAAAGGCAATGATAGCGCCAACCCTCGCCGTTTCGGCCTTAACTGAATGGTTACCGACCGTCCGGACGGCGAATCGGGCGCTTGCCGGGCGCCGTCGGGCGACTGAAAGGGGCGCGCGCCGCGCCGCGTCGCCGGCCGCAAACCCTCGTCGCCCGGGCGGCGCGGCGGATTCGACGGGTCATTCGGCCGCCGCGCCGACGATTAACGCGTTCGTCCAACCTGGGTTAGAATTTCGTTTTGAATCAAGGATCGGAAGATGCAAAGGCAGTCTCGGATCGTCCTGTTGAAGCCGTCGCCGCGCGCCGCGGGTCCTGCGGCGCAACGGCACGCGCGCCGCGCGCGATCGTGTTGACGGTACCGAGCGCCGCCGGGCCGTGTCGACCGGAGTCGCGCGTGAGCGCCTGCTCCGGCTCCTTGCGAAGCGGTCGTTCCGGAATCGCGCTCGAACGCGCGCTCCGGGCCCACGCAAAGCAGTCACGCGCCGGGTAACAGAAGATTTCCCCAAAATCGCGCACCACGCGCTTGCCGGATTCGCGCTCCTTCGTCGCGCGCCGGCCTCCGAATCGTCCGAACATGAACGCACCGCAAGTTTTCGATCCGCACGGCGCGGCAGCCGCCGTCGCCGCCGACCCCGCTCCGCGCCTGCGCGAAATCCCCTACAACTACACGTCGTTCTCCGATCGCGAGATCGTGATCCGCCTGCTCGGCGACGAAGCCTGGGCCGCGCTCGACGAGCTGCGCGCCGAACGCCGCACGGGCCGCTCGGCGCGGATGCTGTACGAAGTGCTGGGCGACATCTGGGTGGTGCGCCGCAATCCGTATCTGCAGGACGATCTGCTCGACAATCCGAAGCGCCGCGCGCTCCTCGTCGAGGCGCTGAACCACCGCCTGTCCGAGATCGAGAAGCGCCGCCGCGCGGATCTGTCCGAGCACGGCGACGTGGCGGGCCGCGAGCGCGCCGCGCGCGTCGAGATGCTCGCCGCGGCCGCGCAGCGCGCGGTCGACGAATTCGCGCACGAGTTCGAGAAGATGGCGGAGCTGCGCCGCCGCGCGACGAAGGTGCTCGGCCGCTGCACGCAGAAGGACAACATCCGCTTCGACGGTCTCGCGCGCGTGTCGCACGTGACGGACGCGACCGATTGGCGCGTCGAGTATCCGTTCGTCGTGCTGACGCCCGATACCGAAGCGGAAATCGCGAGCCTTGTGAAGGCGTGCTTCGAGCTCGGCCTGACCGTGATCCCGCGCGGCGGCGGCACGGGCTACACGGGCGGCGCGGTGCCGCTCACGCCGTTCTCGGCCGTGATCAACACCGAGAAGCTCGAGCAGCTGGGCGCCGTCGAGCTGACCGAGCTGCCGGGCGTCGCGCACAAGGTGCCGACGATCTTCTCCGGCGCGGGCGTCGTCACGCGCCGCGTGACCGAGGCGGCGGAGGCGGCCGGCTACGTGTTCGCGGTCGATCCGACCTCGCTCGACGCATCGTGCATCGGCGGCAACGTCGCGATGAACGCGGGCGGCAAGAAGGCCGTGCTCTGGGGCACCGCGCTCGACAACCTCGCGTGGTGGCGGATGGTCGATCCCGAAGGGAACTGGCTCGAAGTCACGCGCGTCGAGCACAACCTCGGCAAGATCCACGACATTCCGGTCGCGCGCTTCGAGCTCAAGTGGTTCGACGGCGCGCGCGCGCCGGGCGAGAAGCTGTTGCGCGCCGAGACGCTCGACATCGAAGGCCGGCGCTTTCGCAAGGAGGGCCTCGGCAAGGACGTGACGGACAAATTCCTCGCGGGCCTGCCGGGCGTGCAGAAGGAAGGCTGCGACGGCCTCATCACGTCCGCGCGCTGGGTGCTGCACAAGATGCCCGCGCACACGCGCACCGTCTGCCTCGAATTTTTCGGCCAGGCGCGCGAGGCGATCCCGAGCATCGTCGAGATCAAGGATTACCTGTTCGAGACGTCGAAGCAGGGCGGCGCGATCCTCGCGGGCCTCGAGCATCTCGACGAGCGCTACCTGCGCGCGGTCGGCTACGCGACGAAGAGCAAGCGCCAGGCGTTTCCGAAAATGGTGCTGATCGGCGACATCGTCGGCGACAACGCGGACGCGGTCGCGCACGCGACGTCCGAAGTCGTGCGGATGGCGAACGGCAAGAGCGGCGAGGGCTTCGTCGCGGTGAGCGCCGAGGCGCGCAAGCGCTTCTGGCTCGACCGCAGCCGCACCGCCGCGATCGCGAAGCACACGAACGCGTTCAAGATCAACGAGGACGTCGTGATTCCGCTCAACCGGATGGGCGAGTACACCGACGGCATCGAGCGGATCAACATCGAGCTGTCGATCAAGAACAAGCTGCAGCTCGTCGACGCTATCGAAGCGTTCTTCACGGCAGGCAGCCTGCCGCTCGGCAAGAGCGACGACGCGAGCGAGATCCCGAGCGCCGAGCTGCTCGAGGACCGCGTGCAGCAGGCGCTCGATCTGATGAAGCGCGTGCGCGCGCGCTGGGAATTCCTGCGCGACAAGCTCGACATGCCGCTGCGCGAGGCGCAGCACTATCTCGTCGCGCTCGGCTGCGAGGCGCTCGCGGAGAAGTTCGCGGACCGCGTCGACGCGCAGCCGGACGCCACCGTCTTCCACGTGGCGCAGGACCGCACGGTGCGCGTGTCGTGGAAGCAGGAAATTCGCGCCGAGCTGCGGCAGATCTTCAACGGCGGCGCGTTCAAGCCGATCCTCGACGACGCGCAGGCGATCCACAAGCAGGTGCTGCGCGGCCGCGTGTTCGTCGCGCTGCACATGCACGCGGGCGACGGCAACGTTCACACGAACATTCCGGTGAACTCCGACAACTACGAGATGCTGCAGGACGCGCACGCGGCGGTTGCGCGCATCATGACGCTCGCGCGCTCGCTCGACGGCGTGATCTCCGGCGAGCACGGCATCGGCATCACGAAGCTCGAGTTCCTGACCGACGACGAGATCGCCGAATTCCGCGCGTACAAGCAGCGCGTCGATCCGCAGGGCCGCTTCAACAAGGGCAAGCTGCTCGAAGGCGCGGATCTGCGCAACGCGTACACGCCGAGCTTCGGCCTGATGGGCTACGAGTCGCTGATCATGCAGCAGTCCGACATCGGCGCGATCGCCGAATCGGTGAAGGACTGCCTGCGCTGCGGCAAGTGCAAGCCGGTGTGCGCGACGCACGTGCCGCGCGCGAATCTGCTGTACAGCCCGCGCAACAAGATCCTCGCGACGTCGCTGCTCGTCGAGGCGTTCCTGTACGAGGAGCAGACGCGCCGCGGCGTGTCGATCAAGCACTGGGACGAGTTCAACGACGTGGCCGACCATTGCACCGTCTGCCACAAGTGCGCGACGCCGTGCCCCGTCAAGATCGACTTCGGCGACGTGACGATGAACATGCGCAACCTGCTGCGCAAGATGGGCAAGAAGAAGTTCAACCCGGGCAGCGCGGCGGGCATGTTCTTCCTGAACGCGACGAATCCGCAGACGATCAACGCGACGCGCGCGGTGATGATGGGCTTGGGCTACAAGGCGCAGCGCCTGGCGAACGACGTGCTGAAGAAGGTCGCGCAGAAGCAGACGGCGCACCCGCCGTCGACGACCGGCAAGCGGCCCGCCGTCGAGCAGGTGATCCACTTCGTCAACAAGAAGATGCCGGGCAACCTGCCGAAGAAGACGGCGCGCGCGCTGCTCGACATCGAGGACAACAAGATCGTGCCGATCATCCGCAACCCGAAGACGACGACCGTCGATTCGGAGGCGGTGTTCTACTTCCCCGGCTGCGGCTCCGAGCGCCTGTTCTCGCAGGTCGGCCTCGCCACGCAGGCGATGCTGTGGGAAGCGGGCGTGCAGACCGTGCTGCCGCCCGGGTATCTGTGCTGCGGCTATCCGCAGCGCGGCTCGGGCCAGTACGACAAGGCGGAGAAGATCGTCACCGACAACCGCGTGCTGTTCCACCGGGTCGCGAACACGCTGAACTACCTCGACATCAAGACGGTGGTCGTGTCGTGCGGCACCTGCTACGACCAGCTCGCCGGCTACGAATTCGACAAGATCTTCCCCGGCTGCCGGATCATCGACATCCACGAGTTCCTGCTCGAGAAGGGGCTGAAGCTCGACGGCGTGACGGGCACGCGCTACATGTATCACGATCCGTGCCACACGCCGATCAAGACGATGGACCCGGTCAAGCTCGTCAACGATCTGATGGGCGCGCAGCACGACGGCTACAAGATCGAGAAGAACGAGCGCTGCTGCGGCGAATCGGGCACGCTCGCCGTCGCGCGTCCGGACGTGTCGACGCAGGTTCGGTTCCGAAAAGAGGAAGAGATCAAGAAGGGCGCCGCCAAATTGCGTAACATTCCGGTGGTGTCGGGCAACGGCGCGAACGGCTCGGCCGCCGGCGTGTCGGACGTGAAGATCCTGACGAGCTGCCCGGCGTGCCTGCAGGGCCTGTCGCGCTACAACGAGGACGCGAACATCGAGGCCGACTACATCGTCGTCGAGATCGCGCGCCACATGCTCGGCGAGAACTGGATGGCCGACTACGTCGCGCGCGCGAACAACGGCGGGATCGAGCGCGTGCTGGTGTAAGGTGACGAACGTTCCACCAGTGAAGGAATTGACGATGGATTGCGTATTCTGCCGCGAAGATGGCGGCGAGCTGCTCTGGAAGGACGACGCGGTGCGCGTCGTCCTCGCGACGACCGAAACCGATTACCCGGGCTTCTGCCGGGTGATCTGGCATGCGCACGTCGCCGAGTTTTCCGATCTCGACGAGGCCGAGCGCGCGCATCTGATGCGGATCGTCTACGCGGTAGAGAAGGCGGTGCGGCGGGTGATGCAGCCGACGAAGGTGAATCTCGCGAGCCTCGGCAACCAGGTGCCGCACGTGCACTGGCACGTGATTCCGCGCTTCTCGAACGACGCGCATTTCCCGCAGCCGATCTGGGCGCCGCGCCAGCGGTCGGTGTCCGACGCGCTGCTGCGGCTGCGCGCCGCGCAGGCGACCCTCTTGCACAACGCGGTGCACGAGGAGATCGAGCAGGCGGTGAGCGGAGGCCGGGCATGAGCGGCCAGGCTTCGACGGCGCCCGTGCCGTCCGGCGTCGTCGTCCATGCGGTGTCGCGCGTGCTGGAGTTGCAGTATCCGAGCGGCGAGAGCTTTCGCGTGCCGTTCGAGCTGATGCGCGTCTATTCGCCGTCGGCCGAAGTGCGCGGCCACGGGCCGGGCCAGGAGACGCTGCAGACCGGCAAGCGCGACGTGACGATCACGGCGCTCGAGCCGGTCGGCAACTATGCGCTCAAGCCGACGTTCTCGGACGGCCATTCGACGGGCATCTATTCGTGGGAGCTGCTGTACGAGCTCGCGACCCGGCAGGACGCGCTCTGGCGCGAATATTTCGACAAATTGAAGGCGGCGGGCGTCGAGCGAGACGCGCCAATGCCGGCGGACTCGCTGCCGCGAGGCCACCACCACTGAACGACGGCGCCGGGCGGCGCCGTTTGCCATTGATAGAGGATCAACGCGATGAGCAAAACCCACTTCGGCTTTGAGACCGTCGAGGAAAACGAAAAAGCGAAGAAAGTCGCGGGGGTGTTTCACTCGGTCGCGAGCAACTACGATCTGATGAACGACTTGATGTCGGCGGGCCTGCACCGCGCGTGGAAGGCGTTCACGATCGCGCAGGCGAACGTGCGGCCGGGCTTCAAGGTGCTCGACCTCGCGGCCGGCACGGGCGATCTGACGAAGGCGTTCGCGAAGGCCGCGGGGCCGACGGGAGAAGTCTGGCACACGGACATCAACGAATCGATGCTGCGCGTGGGCCGCGACCGCCTGCTCGACAAGGGCGTCGTCACGCCGTCGCTGCTCTGCGACGCGGAGAAGCTGCCGTTTCCCGACAACTACTTCGACGTCGTCACCGTCGCGTTCGGCTTGCGCAACATGACGCACAAGGACGCGGCGCTCGCCGAGATGCGCCGCGTCGCGAAGCCGGGCGGCCGCGTGATGGTGCTCGAATTCTCGAAAGTCTGGGAGCCGCTGAAAAAAGCGTACGATCTCTATTCTTTCAAAGTATTACCGTGGCTTGGCGACAAGTTCGCGAAAGATGCCGACAGTTATCGGTATCTTGCTGAATCTATCCGGATGCACCCGGATCAGGACACGCTGAAGACGATGATGGAACAAGCTGGGCTCGACGCCGTCAAATATTACAATTTGTCAGGTGGCGTGGTAGCTTTACACGTGGGAACCAAGTATTAAGGGGTTCCATCCATACAATTTCCTTTCAGCTTGGAGGCCAGGATGTCCGAATCGCGTTCGTCGTTTAACCGCAGCAGAGAGCCGAAGTCGTTGGCGCGGCGAATCGGCACGTTCCTGATGGTCGGCCTCCTCGCCGCCGGCACGTTCGCGTCGCTCGACGCCGAGGCGAAGCGCATGGGCGGCGGCCGCAGCGTCGGCCGCCAGTCGCAGACGCTGCAGCAGCGCCAGGCGACGCCGCCCGCGCAGCAGCCGATGCAGCAGGCGGCGCCCGCCCAGGCGCCGCGCCAGCAGCCGGCGCCCGCCGCGCAGCCGAATCGCTCGCGCTGGCTCGGCCCGATCGCGGGGCTCGCGGCCGGCCTCGGCATCGCGGCGCTGCTGTCGCATCTGGGGCTCGGCGGCGCGTTCGCCAGCATGATGGCGAACGTCATCGTGATCGCGCTTCTCGCGATGGTCGGCATTTGGCTCGTCCGCAAGTTCATGAACCGGCGCGGCGCGCAGCGGCCCGCCTACGCGGGCGGCCAGCCGTCGCTGAACCAAGGCGGTTACGGCCAGGATGCGGGCGCTCGGCGCGAGGCGTCGCCGAACGGCGCGTTCGGGGGCTCGGGCAGTTCGTACGCGGGCGAAGCGCAGCGCGTGTTCGGCGGCGCGGCCGCCGCGACGACGGCCGCTGCGGCCGCCGCGCCTGCGGTGCCGGCGGGCTTCGATACCGAAGCGTTCCTGCGTAACGCGAAGGTCTATTTCGTGCGCCTGCAGGCCGCGTGGGACGAGGGCAACCTCGCCGACATCCGCGAATTCACGACGCCCGAGATGTTCGCCGAAGTGAAGATCGATCTCGACGGCCGTGGCGCGGGCGCGAACCAGACGGACGTCGTGCAGCTCGACGCCGAGCTGCTCGCGGTCGAGGATCGCGGCAACGAGCACTTCGCGAGCGTGCGCTTCCACGGCCTCATCCGAGAGGCGCAGGGCGCGGCGGCCGAGCCGTTCGACGAAGTGTGGAATCTGTCGAAGGCCGGCAGCCAGGGCTGGCTCCTCGCGGGCATCCAGCAGGCGAGCACGCACTGACGGAAGTCGTGCCGAGCGTCGCGCCTCGCGAGGCCGCGGCCGAACCGACGTTACAATAGAAGCCCGCGCAGGCGCCCTGCCTGCGCGGGCTTTTCATTGCCAGCCAGATGACCCTTGCCGCCAAGCCGTTTGCCGCCGCCGTCAATCACCTGCTCGCCCGCGAATCCTGGGCGCGCGACCGCCTGATTCCCTATGCCGGCAAGACCGCCCGGCTCGAAGTCCCGCCCGTGACGCTCGTGCTGCTCGTGCAGCCGGACGGCTATCTCGCCGCCGTCGACGCGCACGACGCGCGCCAGTTCGACGTGTCGATCGCGCTGTCGAGCGGCGGCACGGGCGGCCCGTTCGACGCGGCGGCCGCGTTCGTGCAGGGCGGTCAGGCGGCCGTGATGAAGCACGTGAAGATCGACGGCGACGCGGAGTTCGCGACCCAGATCGCGAAGCTTGCCGAGCACCTGCGCTGGGAGCCGGAGGAGGATCTCGCGAAGATCGTCGGCGACGCGGCCGCGCACCGGATCGCGACGTTCGTGCGTTCGACGGGCGAGCACGCGCGCCGTTCCGGCCGCAACGTGCTCGATTCGATCGCCGAATACTGGCTCGACGAGAACCCGCAGGTCGTGCGCAAGAGCGTGCTCGCCGATTTCGACGCGGAGCTCGCGCGGGCGCGGGACGGGCTCGCGCGCGTCGAGAAGCGGATCGAACGACTGGAGCAAAAAATCGACGCGCGCGCGGGCGGCAGCTCGCGACGCGCGCAGTGAGGGCCGCAAGGCATGCGCATTTTCCGTTTCGTCAAAATCGTCTTCACCGTCATCCGCTTCGGCCTCGACGAGGTGATGCTGTCGCGTATCGAAAACCGTCGCGTGAAGCTCATGCTGCGCATCACGACGATCGGGCGCCGTTTCTCCGATCCGCCCGCGGTGCGGCTGCGCCGCGCGCTGGAAAGCCTCGGGCCGATCTTCGTGAAGTTCGGCCAGGTGCTGTCGACGCGGCGCGATCTGCTGCCCGTCGATTTCGCGAACGAGCTCGCGAAGCTTCAGGACCAGGTGCCGCCGTTCGATTCGGCGGTTGCGATCGGTCTCGTCGAGAAGGCGCTCGGCGCGCGCATCGACGAGCTGTTCGATGCGTTCGAGCGGGAACCCGTCGCGAGCGCGTCGATCGCGCAGGTGCACTTCGCGAAGCTCAAGCAGGGCGAGCACAAGGGCAAGGCGGTCGCGGTCAAGGTGCTGCGTCCCAACATGCTGCCCATCATCGATTCCGATCTCGCGCTGATGCGCGACATCGCGACGTGGGCCGAGCGCCTGTGGGCGGACGGCAGGCGGCTCAAGCCGCGCGAGGTCGTCGCCGAATTCGACAAATACCTGCACGACGAGCTCGACCTGATGCGCGAGGCGGCGAACGGCAGCCAGCTGCGCCGCAACTTCGCGGGGCTCGACCTGCTGCTCGTGCCGGAGATGTTCTGGGATTACTCGACGCCGAGCGTGCTCGTGATGGAGCGGATGGCGGGCGTGCCGATCAGCCAGGTCGACACGCTGCGCGCGGCGGGCGTCGACATTCCGAAGCTCGCGCGCGAAGGCGTCGAAATCTTCTTCACGCAGGTGTTCCGCGACGGCTTCTTCCATGCGGACATGCACCCCGGCAACATCCAGGTGAGCCTCGATCCGAAGCATTTCGGGCGCTATATCGCGCTCGATTTCGGCATCGTCGGCGCGCTGTCCGATTTCGACAAGAATTACCTCGCGCAGAACTTCCTCGCGTTCTTCAAGCGCGACTATCATCGCGTTGCGACGCTGCATCTCGAATCCGGCTGGGTGCCGCCCGATACGCGCGTCGAGGAGCTCGAAAGCGCGATCCGCGCGGTCTGCGAGCCGTACTTCGACCGCGCGCTGAAGGACATCTCGCTCGGCCAGGTGCTGATGCGCCTGTTCTCGACGTCGCGCCGCTTCAACGTCGAAATCCAGCCGCAGCTCGTGCTCTTGCAGAAGACGATGCTGAACGTCGAGGGGCTCGGCCGTTCGCTCGATCCGGAGCTCGATCTGTGGAAGACCGCGAAGCCGTATCTCGAGCGCTGGATGGCCGAGCAGATCGGGCTGCGCGGCTGGTACGAGCGCTTCAAGGTCGAGGCGCCGCAGTGGAGCAAGACGCTGCCGCAGCTGCCGCGCCTCGTCCATCAGGCGCTCACCGCGCATCACGAGGCGCCGCGCGCGATCAGCGACGACCTGATCCGGCAGATACTCGTCGAGCAGAAGCGGACCAACCGGCTGCTGCAGGCGCTCCTCGTGTTCGGGCTCGCGGTCGGCGCGGGCGCGGTGATCGCGCGGGTGCTGATCGTCATCGCGTACGGCGGCTGAGCGCGGGGCGCAGAATTCAGACGAGCGCCGCCCACAGCCGGCGCGGGAAAGGCGAGCAACGGGTATGACGAGCGAAACGAAGAAATCCGATGTGGCCGCGCATGCGGCGGGCGATGCGAAACCGGCGAGCGCGGCGGCTTCGGCGATCCCGGCCGCTCCGGCTACTTTGGCTACTTCGGGCACCACGGCCGCGCCTGCCGCTCCGGCCGCGCCCGCCGCTCCGTCCGAATCGTCCGAATCGTCCGAGGCGAAATTTGCGACGCGTGACCCGGGCGACGCATCGTTCTGGGACGAGCGCTTCGAGCAGGGCTTCATCCCGTGGGACGCCTCGCGCGTGCCGGATGCGTTCGCCGCGTTCGCCGCGCGGCATCCGGCGCGCCCCGTGCTGATCCCGGGCTGCGGAAGCGCATATGAGGCGCGCTGGCTCGCGCGCGCCGGCTGGCCCGTGCGGGCGATCGACTTCTCCGCGCAGGCGGTCGCGGCCGCGCGCCGCGAGCTGGGCGACGACGCGGAGCTCGTCGAGCAGGCCGACTTCTTCACGTACGCGCCGCCGTTCGTCCCGCAATGGATCTACGAGCGCGCGTTCCTGTGCGCGATCCCGACAAGCCGCCGCGCCGACTACGCGCGGCGAATGGCCGAACTGCTGCCGGCGGGCGGCTTCCTCGCCGGCTTCTTTTTCATCGGCGCGACGCGCAAGGGGCCGCCGTTCGGAATCGAGCGCGCGGAGCTCGACGCCCTGCTTTGCCCATACTTCGCGCTCGTCGAGGACGAGCCCGTCGCCGATTCGCTGCCCGTGTTCGCCGGACGCGAGCGCTGGCTCGCGTGGCGCCGCTTGTAGCGGGCCCGCTGGCGCGGACCCGGGGTGGCGTCCGCCTTTCGGCTATAATTCAAGGCTTTGCAAGCCTTTTATACCGGTTATTGTTTCTGCGGGAAAATACCATGCCGATCTACGCCTATCGTTGCGAAGCGTGCGGTTACGCGAAGGATGTGCTTCAGAAGATGAGCGACGCGCCGCTGTCGCAGTGCCCGGAATGCGGGAAGGACGCGTTTCGCAAGCAGGTCACGGCGGCTGGGTTTCAATTGAAAGGTTCGGGCTGGTACGTGACGGACTTCCGCGGCGGTTCGGGCGGCAAGAGCGCGTCGGCAGGCGCGTCGGCCGCGGACGGCGACAAGGCGGGCGGCGACAAGGCGGCAGCGCCCGCCGCCGCATCGGACGGCGCGGCGGCGAGCGCGCCGGCCGCGCCCGCGCCCGCCGCCGCGCCCGCGAGCAGCACTTGACGGCTGCGCCGCCCGTGTCGGCGGCGCGCTCCGCGCCTGGCGAACCGGCGCGATTTTTCGACGGCAGATGATGAAAAAGACGACCCTCAAATCGGTGTTTTTGACCGGACTCCTGGTTCTCGTCCCGCTCGCGATCACGCTGTGGGTGCTCGGGCTCATCATCGGCACGATGGATCAGACGCTGCTCCTGCTGCCCGAATCGTGGCAGCCGGAGCGGCTGCTCGGCTTCCGGCTGCCGGGGATCGGCGCGGTGCTGACGCTCGCGTTCATCTTCGTCGTCGGGCTCGCGACGCAGAATTTCATCGGCCAGAAGCTCGTCACCTGGTGGAATGCGGTCGTGCGGCACATTCCCGTCGTCGGGCCGATCTACACGAGCGTGAAGCAGGTGTCCGACACGCTGCTGTCGAGCAGCGGCAACGCATTCCGCAAGGCGCTCCTCATCGAGTATCCGCGCCGCGGCGCCTATACGATCGCGTTCCTCACCGGCACGCCGGGCGGCGACGTGGTCAATCACCTGAAGGAAGAGTACGTGAGCGTCTACGTGCCGACGACGCCGAATCCGACGTCCGGCTTCTTCCTGATGGTGCCGAAAAGCGAGGTCGTCGAGCTCGACATGTCGGTCGACGCCGCGCTCAAGTACATCGTCTCGATGGGCGTCGTCGCGCCCCCGGCGCCCGCGGCCGCGCCCGCGCGCCGCCCCGTCGAGCCGCCTATGTAATGCCCGGGAGAGAGCGGCTCTCCCCGTTGACCACTACGAAAGAAAGCAAACATCATGTCGATGCGAACTGAATACTGCGGTCTCGTGACCGAACACCTGCTGGGCCAGACGGTGTCGCTGTGCGGCTGGGTCCAACGTCGCCGCGATCACGGCGGCGTGATCTTCATCGACCTGCGCGATCGCGAAGGGCTCGTGCAGGTGGTGTGCGATCCGGATCGCGCCGAAATGTTCACGGCCGCCGAAGGCGTGCGCAACGAGTTCTGCATCCAGGTGAAGGGCCTCGTGCGCAGCCGTCCGGAAGGCACGGTCAACGCCGGCCTGAAGAGCGGCAAGATCGAAGTGCTGTGCCACGAGCTGAACGTGCTGAACGCGTCGGTCACGCCGCCGTTCCAGCTCGACGACGACAACCTGTCGGAGACGACGCGCCTCACGCACCGCGTGCTCGATCTGCGCCGTCCGCAAATGCAGCACAACCTGCGCCTGCGCTACCGCGTCGCGATCGAGGCGCGCAAGTACCTCGACGAACAGGGTTTCATCGACATCGAAACGCCGATGCTGACGAAGAGCACGCCGGAAGGCGCGCGCGACTACCTCGTGCCGTCGCGCGTGAACGCGGGCCAGTTCTTCGCGCTGCCGCAGTCGCCGCAGCTCTTCAAGCAGCTCTTGATGGTCGCGAACTTCGATCGCTACTACCAGATCACGAAGTGTTTCCGCGACGAGGATCTGCGCGCCGACCGCCAGCCGGAATTCACGCAGATCGACTGCGAGACGTCGTTCCTCGGCGAGCAGGAAATCCGCGACCTGTTCGAGGACATGATCCGTCACATCTTCAAGACGACGATCGACGTCGAGCTCGACGCGAAATTCCCGGTGATGCCGTATTCCGAGGCGATGGCGCGCTTCGGCTCGGACAAGCCGGACCTGCGCGTGAAGCTCGAATTCACCGAGCTCACCGACGCGATGAAGGACGTCGACTTCAAGGTGTTCAGCACGCCCGCGAACACGAAGGACGGCCGCGTCGCGGCGCTGCGCGTGCCGAAGGGCGGCGAGCTCACGCGCGGCGACATCGACGGCTACACGGAATTCGTGCGCATCTACGGCGCGAAGGGTCTCGCGTGGATCAAGGTCAACGAGCGCGCGAAGGGCCGCGACGGCCTGCAAAGCCCGATCGTCAAGAACCTGCACGACGCGTCGATCGCGGCGATCCTCGAGCGCACGGGCGCGCAAGACGGCGACATCATCTTCTTCGCGGCGGACCGCGCGAAGGTCGTCAACGACAGCCTCGGCGCGCTGCGCCTGAAGATCGGCCACTCGGAGTTCGGCAAGGCGAGCGGCCTCGTCGAGTCGGGCTGGAAGCCGCTGTGGGTCGTCGATTTCCCGATGTTCGAATACGACGACGAGGACGCGCGCTATGTCGCCGCGCACCATCCGTTCACGAGCCCGAAGGACGAGCATCTCGAATACCTCGAGACCGACCCGGGCCGCTGCCTCGCGAAGGCGTACGACATGGTGCTGAACGGCTGGGAAATCGGCGGCGGCTCGGTGCGTATCCACCGCGAGGACGTGCAGAGCAAGGTGTTCCGCGCGCTGAAGATCGGGCCGGAAGAGGCGCAGGCGAAGTTCGGCTTCCTGCTCGACGCGCTGCAGTACGGCGCGCCGCCGCACGGCGGGATCGCGTTCGGCCTCGACCGCATCGTCACGATGATGGCGGGCGCCGATTCGATCCGCGACGTGATCGCGTTCCCGAAGACGCAGCGCGCGCAGTGTCTGCTCACGCAGGCGCCGAGCCCCGTCGACGAGCGCCAGCTGCGCGAGCTGCACATCCGCCTGCGCCAGCCGGAGCAGCCGAAGGCGTAAGGCGCGCCGCGCGCCGGCCGCGGCCGAATCCGGTTTCCGGATCGGCCCGCGCTCGGCGCGGCCGGCGGCAACCGACCGCATTCGGCCACTGTCTCCGGCCACCGCATTCGATGGCGTTTGGCTGGCATCGGCGGTAGCCGAAGGAAACCGCAGAAATGGGCGCGCAATGCGCCTTTTTCGTTTTTTGCGGTACAGTCGGACCCATGGTTTTTTGACGGTGCCGCGCTGCCCGCCGTTTCGCGCGGGCTGGCGCCGATGACTTCCCGATGACGAAACCGCCGAAAATCCCCGAATCCGTCCTTGTCGTGATCCATACGCCCGCGCTCGACGTGCTCGTCATCAAGCGCGCCGATCAGCCCGACTTCTGGCAGTCCGTCACGGGGTCGAAGGATGCGCTCGACGAGCCGATCGCCCAGGCCGCCGCGCGCGAAGTCGCCGAGGAGACGGGCATCGTCGTCGGCAGCCCAGGCGTTCCGCCCGCCGCGCTCGTCGACTGGCATCACGCGATCGAATACACGATCTACCCGCAATATCTGCACCGCTACGCGCCCGGCGTCACGCGCAACATCGAGCACTGGTTCAGCCTCGAGGTGCCGGGGCGCGTCGACGTGACGCTGTCGCCGCGCGAGCACACCGACTATCTGTGGCTGCCCTATCGCGACGCGGCCGCGCGCTGCTATTCGCCGTCGAACGCCCAGGCGATCCTGCAGTTGCCCGAGCGCCTCGCGTCGCGCGCCGCATGAGCGGCAAGACTCGCCACCGTCTCGCGCAGTTGCGGCAGATGTTCCTGCACGAGCGCGGCTCCGCGTCGCGGCTCGCGTTCACGTCCGGCAATGTGGTGCGGCTTTGCGACGGCGGCGCGGCGTTCTTCCCCGCGCTGATCGAGCGGATCGACGCCGCGCGCGAGCGCATCGCGCTCGAAACCTACATCTTTCGCGACGACGCGGTGGGCCGCGCGGTCTCCGACGCGCTGATCCGCGCGGCCGCGCGCGGCGTCCACGTGCGGGTCATCACCGACGGAATCGGCACCGAGCGCCTGCCGCTGTTCGGCACGTGGCCCGACGCGGGGGTCGAGCACCAGATCTACAACCCCTATCTGTTCGGCCGCTTCGGCTTCTCGCGCACGCACCGCAAGCTCGCGGTCGTCGACGACGCGCACGCGTTCTGCGGCGGCATCAACATCGTCGACGACTTCGAGCAGAACGGCGAGCGCCTGCCGTATCCGCGCTGGGATTTCGCGCTCGAGCTGCAAGGGCCTGTCGTCGCCGACATACGCGCGGCGTTCGAGGTGCAGTGGCACCGGATCGCGGCCGGCCACAAGCGCTTTGCGGAGTTCATGCCGCACGGCGTCGACAGCCCGGCGTTCGCCGCGCGCTTTCGCCGCTGGATGCGCAGCCACCGCTGGGTGAAGGCGGGCGCGCTGCGCAACGTGACCGAGCCTAGCGCCGCGTTCGTCGCGCGCGACAACGTCGTGAACCGGCGCGCGATCGAGAAGGCGTATCTCGCCGCGATCGGCCGCGCGCGCCAGTCGATCCTGCTCGCGAATCCGTACTTCATGCCGGGGCGCAAGCTGCGCCGCGCGCTTGCCGGCGCGGCGCGCCGCGGCGTCGACGTGCGGATACTGATCGGGCGCAACGAATTCGCGTCGCTCGATATGGCGGTGCCGTTCCTATATCATGCGTTGCTGCGCTCGGGCGTGCGGGTTGCCGAATACGACCGGACGATGCTGCACGGCAAGGTCGCGGTGATCGACGATCATTGGGCGACCGTCGGCTCGTCGAATCTGGACGCGCTCAGCCTGATGCTGAACAATGAGGCGAACGTCGTGCTCGTGCGGCACCGCGAAGAGACGGCCGCGCTGCGCGACGCGATCGCCGCCGCGTTCGCCGACGGCCGCGAGATCGACCCCGCGCTCTACGCGGCGCGGCCCGCCGTCGAGCGGTTCCTCAACTGGTTCGCGTACACCGCGTACCGGGGCGCGATGAAGCTTCTGACGGTCGGCGGATACGACTAAGCATTCGCTTCATTCGCTTGCGCAAGCGGCGCGCCGCGGCCTGCACAGGGCCTCCTCCCAAGGGCGCGCGACCCTGCAAAATAGCGGGGACGGTTAGAAACCGATTTCTAATAATTTCCTTGTTTCGCCGACGGCCGCACTCAATAATAGTACGGCCGTTCGATTTTATTCGGTCACCTTGAACGGTTATTAAAAGCTATGCGAAAAGGCGAACAGACGCGTGCCGCGATACTCGAAGCAGCATTGGACCTTGCCAGCCGTGACGGGCTCGAGGGCCTGACGATCGGCCTGCTGGCCGAGCGCATGCAGATGAGCAAGAGCGGCGTGTTCGCGCACTTCGGATCGCGCGACGACTTGCAGGTCGAGGTCGTGCGCGAGTACCACCATCGTTTCGAGAACGAGGTGTTCTTTCCGAGCCTGCGCGAGCCGCGCGGTTTGCCGCGCTTGCGGGCGATGCTCGCGCGCTGGATCGAGAAGCGCATCCAGGAAGTGACGACGGGGTGCATCTACATCAGCGGCGCCGTCGAATACGACGATCGCCCGGACAGCGCGGTGCGCGAGCAGTTGATCGCGAGCGTGAAAGCGTGGCGCGCCGCGCTGCTGCGCGCGATTTCGCAGGCGAAGGAAGAAGGGCATCTGCGTGCGGACACAGATCCGAACCTGATGCTCTTCGAGTTGTACAGCTTCACGCTCGGTCTGCATCACGACGCACGCTTCCTGCATCAGCCGGACGCCGTGCGCCTCACGTGGGCCGCGCTTGAAAAGACGATTGTTTCGTACCAGAGCGAGAGCCGTTAGCGGCGGCACGACCGCCGCCGGGGAGCTCGAGCCGATTGCCTTATCTTGGAGAGAGTCATGGGACAGTACGCCGCGCCGTTGCGCGACATGCAATTCGTGTTGCACGAGCTTCTGAACGTCGAAGCCGAGGTCAAGCAGATGCCCAAGCATGCTGATCTCGACGCCGATACGATCAACCAGGTGCTCGAGGAGGCGGGCAAGTTCTGCTCGGAGGTGCTCTTCCCGCTCAACCAGGTCGGCGACCGCGAGGGCTGCACGTATGTCGGCGACGGCGTCGTGAAAACGCCGACGGGCTTCAAGGAAGCGTATCAGCAGTACGTCGAGGCCGGTTGGCCCGCGCTCGGCTGCGATCCCGATTACGGCGGCCAGGGCCTGCCCGCGTTCGTCAACAACGCGCTGTATGAAATGCTGAATTCGTCGAACCAGGCATGGACGATGTATCCGGGCCTGTCGCACGGCGCGTACGAATGTCTGCACGCGCACGGCGCGCCGGAGCTGCAAAAACTCTATCTGCCGAAGCTCGTGTCGGGCGAATGGACGGGCACGATGTGCCTGACCGAGCCGCACTGCGGCACCGACCTCGGCATCCTGCGCACGAAGGCCGAGCCGAACGGCGACGGCACGTATTCGATCACCGGCACCAAGATCTTCATCTCGAGCGGCGAACACGACCTCTCGAAGAACATCGTTCACCTCGTGCTCGCGCGCCTGCCGGACGCGCCGAATGGCACGAAGGGCATCTCCCTGTTCATCGTGCCGAAGTTCGTCCCCGAGGCGTCGGGCGAGCCGGGCGAGCGCAACGGCGTCAAGTGCGGCTCGATCGAGCACAAGATGGGCATCCACGGCAACTCGACGTGCGTGATGAACCTCGACAACGCGAAGGGCTGGATGATCGGCGAGCCGAACAAGGGCTTGAACGCGATGTTCGTGATGATGAACGCCGCGCGTCTCGGCGTCGGCATGCAGGGCCTCGGCCTCACGGAAGTCGCGTACCAGAACTCGCTCACGTACGCGAAGGAGCGCCTGCAGATGCGCTCGCTGACGGGCCCGAAGGCGCCGGACAAGCCGGCCGATCCGATCATCGTTCACCCGGACGTGCGCCGCATGCTGCTCACGCAGAAGGCGTACGCGGAAGGCGCGCGCGCATTCACGTACTGGTCGGCGCTGCAGATCGACAAGGTGCTGTCGCACGGGGATGAGGCGGTGCGCAAGGAGGCGGAGGATCTCGTCGCGCTGCTCACGCCGATCATCAAGGCGTTCCTGACCGACAACGCGTTCGAGTGCACGAACCACGCGATGCAGATCTACGGCGGCCACGGCTTCATCTCCGAATGGGGCATGGAGCAGTACGTGCGCGACGCGCGGATCAACATGATCTACGAAGGCACCAACTCGGTTCAGGCGCTCGACCTGCTCGGCCGCAAGGTGCTGGGCGACATGGGTGCGAAGCTGAAGAAGTTCGGCAAGATCGTCGCCGAGTTCGTCGAGGCGGAAGGCGTGAAGCCCGAAATGTCCGAATTCGTCACGCCGCTCGCCGACATCGGCGAGAAGGTGCAGAAGCTGACAATGGAAGTCGGCATGAAGGCGATGCAGAACCCGGACGAAGTGGGCGCGGCTGCCGTGCCGTACCTGCGCACCGTCGGTCATCTGGTGTTCTCGTACTTCTGGGCGCGGATGGCGCGCATCGCGCTCGACAAGGAAGCGTCGGGCGATCCGTTCTACAAGTCGAAGCTCGCGACCGCGCGCTTCTACTTCGCGCGCCTGCTGCCGGAAACGGCGGCGTCGATCCGTCTCGCGCGCGCCGGCGCGAAGACGATGATGGAAGTCGACGAAGCGCTGTTCTAACGCGACCGCCGGGCGGCGCGCGACGCGCACCGCCCGAACGACCGATTCTTAGCACTCACACGCCGCGCGCGCGTCCTCACGACCGGCGACGCGCGGCTCAATCCGGAGGAGTCCCGTGAGCAATTTCAACATTCGCAAGGTCGCCGTGCTGGGCGCCGGCGTGATGGGCGCGCAGATCGCCGCGCATCTCGTCAACGCGCGCGTGCCGGTGCTGCTGTTCGATCTGCCCGCCAAGGAAGGCCCGAAGAACGGCATCGCGCTGAAGGCGATCGAGAACCTGAAGAAGCTGTCGCCCGCGCCGTTCGGCGTGAAGGACGACGCGAAATATCTCGAACCCGCGAACTACGAAGACGACATCGCGAAGCTCGCCGACTGCGACCTCGTGATCGAGGCGATCGCCGAGCGGATGGACTGGAAGCACGACCTGTACAAGAAGGTCGCGCCGCACATCGCTTCGCACGCGATCTTCGCGACCAACACGTCGGGCCTGTCCATCACGACGCTGTCCGACGGCTTCGCCGACGAGCTGAAGGCGCGCTTCTGCGGCGTGCATTTCTTCAACCCGCCGCGCTACATGCACCTCGTCGAGCTGATCCCGACCACGCACACGCGCGGCGAAATCCTCGACCAGCTCGAAACGTTCCTGACGAGCGTCGTCGGCAAGGGCGTCGTGCGCGCGAAGGACACGCCGAACTTCATCGCGAACCGCGTCGGCATCTTCTCGATCCTCGCCGTGATCACCGAAGCCGAGAAGTTCGGCCTGCGTTTCGACGAAGTCGACGATCTGACCGGCAGCCGTCTCGGCCGCGCGAAGTCGGCGACGTTCCGCACGGCGGACGTGGTCGGCCTCGACACGATGGTGCACGTGATCAAGACGATGCAGGACAACCTCGCCGACGATCCGTTCTTCCCGGTCTACAAGACGCCCGCCGTGCTCGCGAAGCTCGTCGAGCAGGGCGCGCTCGGCCAGAAGACGGGCGGCGGCTTCTACAAGAAGGAAGGCAAGGCGATCAAGGTGCTCGACGCGAAGACGCTTTCGTACGTCGATTCCGGCGCGAAGGCGGACGAGACCGTCGGCCGCATCCTGAAGCGCCCGCCCGCGGAGCGCCTGAAGCTCCTGCGCGAGACGCAGCATCCGCACGCGCAGTTCCTGTGGTCCATTTTCCGTGACGTGTTCCACTACATCGCGTTCCACCTCGAGTCGATCGCCGACAACGCGCGCGACGTCGACCTCGCGATCCGCTGGGGCTTCGGCTGGAACGAAGGCCCGTTCGAAGGCTGGCAGGCCGCGGGCTGGAAGCAGGTTGCCGAGTGGGTGCAGGAAGACATCGCGGCCGGCAAGGCGCTCGCCGGCGTGCCGCTGCCCGCGTGGGTGCTCGAAGGCGTCGTCGCCGACCAGGGCGGCGTGCACACGGCCGAAGGCTCGTGGTCGCCCGCGACGAAGCGCTTCGCGCCGCGCTCGAATCTCGCTGTCTACGACAATCAGGTGTTCCGCGCGCCGCTGCTCGGCGAAGCGGGCCGCGATCCGAAGACGTTCGGCAAGACGCTGTTCGAAACCGACTCGGTGCGTGCGTGGGTGGACGACCGCGCGGGCGAGGACGACGTCGTGATCGTGTCGTTCAAGTCGAAGATGAACACGATCGGCCCGGGCGTGATCGACGGCCTCGCGCAGGCGATCGATCTCGCCGAGAAGGATTACAAGGCGGTCGTGATCTGGCAGCCGACGTCGCTCAAGCTCGGCAATCCGGGCGGCCCGTTCTCCGCCGGCGCGAACCTCGAAGAGGCGATGCCCGCGTTCATGATGGGCGGCGCTGCGGGCATCGAGCCGTTCGTGAAGAAGTTCCAGGAAGGCATGCTGCGCGTGAAGTACGCGCACGTGCCGGTGGTCGCGGCGGTGTCGGGCCTGGCGCTCGGCGGCGGCTGCGAGCTGATGCTGCATAGCGCGAAGCGCGTCGTGCACGTCGAGAGCTACATCGGGCTCGTCGAAGTGGGCGTCGGCCTCGTGCCGGCGGGCGGCGGCCTGAAGGAAGCGGCGCTGCGCGGCGCGGAAGCGGCGACGGCCGCGGGCATGACGAGCGAGCTGCTCAAGTTCCTGACGAAGTCGTTCGAGAACGCGGCGATGGCGAAGGTGTCGATGTCCGCGCACGAAGCGCGCGCGATGGGCTACGTGAAGCCGTCCGACACGATCGTGTTCAACGTGTTCGAACTGCTCGACGTCGCGAAGAAGGAAGCGCGCGGCCTCGCGGCGGCGGGCTACCGCGCGCCGCTGAAGGCGAAGGAAATCCCGGTGGCCGGCCGCTCGGCGATCGCCACCATCAAGGCCCAGCTCGTCAACATGCGCGACGGCCGCTTCATCAGCGATCACGACTTCCTGATCGCGAGCCGCATCGCCGAGGCGGTGTGCGGCGGCGACGTCGAGGCCGGCAGCACGGTCGACGAGGAATGGCTGCTCGCGCTGGAGCGCCGTGCGTTCGTCGAGCTGCTCGGTACGCAGAAGACGCAGGAGCGGATCATGGGCATGTTGCAGACCGGCAAGCCGGTTCGCAACTGATCGGGTCGAGCGGACAACTTTGCATGGGACCGGAGTCGGCGCTGAGGCGCCGGCTCCGGTCGACAGGAGCGAGAAATGAGCAAACAGTTGCAAGACGCATACATCGTCGCCGCAAGCCGCACGCCGATCGGCAAGGCGCCCCGCGGTGCATTCAAGAACACGCGCCCGGACGAGCTGCTCGTCCACGCGATCAAGTCGGCGATCGCGCAGGTGCCGGAGTTCGACACGAAGCTGATCGAAGACGCGATCGTCGGCTGCGCGATTCCCGAGGCCGAGCAGGGCCTGAACGTCGCGCGGATGGGCGCGCTGCTCGCGGGCCTGCCGAACACGGTCGGCGGCGTGACGGTGAACCGCTTCTGCGCGTCGGGCGTCACCGCGCTCGCGATGGCGGCGGACCGCATTCGCGTCGGCGAATCGGACGCGATCCTCGCGGCCGGCGTCGAATCGATGAGCATGGTGCCGATGATGGGCAACAAGCCGTCGATGTCGCCGCACATCTTCGATCGCAACGAAGACGTCGGCATCGCTTACGGGATGGGCCTCACGGCCGAGCGCGTCGCCGAGCAGTGGAAGGTGAGCCGCGAGGACCAGGACGCGTTCTCGGTCGAATCGCACCGGAAGGCGCTCGCCGCGCAGCAGGCGGGCGAGTTCAAGGACGAGATCGCGCCGTACACGATCATCGAGCGCTTCCCGAATCTCGCGACGGGCGCGATCGACACGAACACGCGCGTGATCGCGCTCGACGAAGGTCCGCGTGCGGACACGTCGCTCGAAGGCCTCGCGAAGCTGAAGACGGTGTTCGCGAACAAGGGCTCGGTGACGGCGGGCAACAGCTCGCAGACGTCGGACGGCTCGGGCGCGCTCCTCGTCGTGTCTGAGAAGGTGCTCAAGCAGTTCAACCTGACGCCGCTCGCGCGCTTCGTCAGCTTCGCCGTGCGCGGCGTGCCGCCGGAGATCATGGGCATCGGCCCGAAGGAAGCGATTCCGGCCGCGCTGAAGGCGGCGGGCCTGAAGCAGGACGACATCGACTGGATCGAGCTGAACGAGGCGTTCGCCGCGCAGTCGCTCGCCGTGATCCGCGATCTCGGCCTCGATCCGTCGAAGGTCAACCCGGTCGGCGGCGCGATCGCGCTCGGCCACCCGCTCGGCGCGACGGGCGCGATTCGCGCGGCAACCGTCGTGCACGGGTTGCGCCGTCGCAACCTGAAGTACGGGATGGTGACGATGTGCGTCGGCACCGGCATGGGCGCGGCGGGCATCATCGAGCGCCTCTGAGCGGAGCGCGCGACGCATGATGACGACGGTGCGCGGGCGGCCAGCTCGCGCACCGTTTTCTTTTGTTTATCGCAGGAAACAGCCATGGAGACGGCTCAGATGGATATCCAGGTCGAAAACGCGGGCGGCGTGCTGACGATCACGCTCGCGCGCCCGTCGAAGAAGAACGCGATCACCGCGGCGATGTACCAGACGATGGCCGATGCGCTCGCCGCGGCGCAGGACGACAAATCGGTGCGCGCGATCCTGATTCGCGGCAGCGACGGCAACTTCAGCGCGGGCAACGATCTCGACGATTTCATGAAGGCGCCGCCGAAGGACGAGAATGCGCCCGTGTTCCAGTTCCTGCGCCAGATCGCGAGCGCGCAAAAGCCGATCGTCGCGGCGGTCGCGGGCGTCGCGGTCGGCATCGGCGTGACGTTGCTGCTGCACTGCGATCTCGTCTATGCGGCCGACACCGCGCAACTGTCGCTGCCGTTCGCGCAGCTCGGCCTGTGCCCGGAGGCGGCGTCGAGCCTGCTGCTGCCGCGCCTCGCCGGCCATCAGGTCGCCGCCGAGAAGCTCCTGCTCGGCGAGCTGTTCGACGCGCTCGAAGCGCACCGGATCGGCCTCGTGAACCGCGTGCTGCCCGCCGCGGACCTCGACGCGTTCGCGGCCGAGCAGGCGGCGAAGCTCGTCGCGCTGCCGGCGTCGTCGCTGCGGGCGACGAAGGCGTTCCTGAAGAAGGGGGCCGGCGCGGAAGTCGCCGCGCGGATGTCGGAGGAAGGCGAGCAGTTCGGCAAGATGCTGCGCTCGCCCGAAGTGCGCGAGGCGATCACCGCGTTCTTCGAGAAGCGCAAGCCGGACTTCCGTCAATTCGACTGAGCGTGGCTGCGGCCGCTGCTGCTGCGGCGGCTGCGCGAGGCGGCGGCTTGCCGGCCGCCCCGTCCGCGTGCGAATTCCGGCGCGGCGGCTCGTCGCTCGCCGGCGCGTGCGAATGGCGATGCGGCGGCGCGCTACGCGGTGCCGTAGTCGACGTAGCCCGCCTCGCGGCAGAAGCTCACGAGCCGCAGTCCGGCCTGCCGCGCGATCTCGATCGCGAGCGACGACGGCGCGGAGATCGTCGCGACCATCGGAATGCCGACGCGCGCGGATTTGCGCACGAGCTCGTAGCTCGCGCGGCTCGACAGGAACACGAAGCCGTTCGTCATGTCGGCGCGCGCAAGCGTGAGCGTGCCGATCAGCTTGTCGAGCGCGTTGTGGCGGCCGACGTCCTCGAACGCATGGACGATCGCGCCTGCCGCGTCGCACCACGCGGCCGCGTGCAGGCCGCCCGTTTGCCGCGTGAGCGCCTGATGCGCGGGAAGATCGCGCGCCGCGCGTGCGATCGCATCCGGCGCGAGGCGCGCGAGAAAGCCGGTATCGGGCACGCGTTCCGGCACGAGATCGAGCAGATCGATGCTTTCGATTCCGCATACGCCGCAGCCGGTGCGCCCCGCGAGCGCGCGGCGCTTTTCCTTCAACGCGGCGAACGCCTGCTGGACGACCGTCAATTGCACTTCGGCGTGCGGCAGCGGCCCGTCGCCGTGCAGCACGACCTCGATGTCCTTCACGTCGCTGCCGCGCCCGACGATGCCCTCCGACACCGCGAAGCCGACCGCGAACGCCTCCAGATCGCGCGGCGTGCACATCATCACCGCATGCGAGATGCCGTTGAACACGAGCGCGACAGGCCATTCCTGGCCGACGCTGTCGACGGCCGCCTCGAACGCGTCGCCGCGCCGCCTGCGCACCGCGAGCTCGACGATGCCGCGGGGTTCGACGGTTTCGGACAGGCTCACGGGGGGCTCCTTCGATTGGGCGGGATGGGCGAGCGGGGCGCGACGTCAGGCGGCACGCCCCGCTCGTCGCGAAGGTTCTAAAATACTCCAGACGGGCCAAACGTGCCGGCAAACGTCATAGTGGGTGCAAACATGGGACTGAGCGACGCGCCGTTGCTGTTCAATTTCGAAATCGAATCGTCGGAGGATCTGACTTACATTCCGATGATCGTCCGTTTCAACCTCGACCGCTTCGGGCTCAGGATCTCGCTCGAGCAATGGCAGATGCTGCCGATCGAGGATCGCAAGCTGCTCGCGCGCTTTCCGGCCGACGAAGACGTCGTGATCGAGCCGAATTTCGATCATGCGCTCTTCGAGATGCTGCGCACGCACGCGAACGTCGAGCCGACGTGGTTCCAGCCGGATGAGCATCCGGCCTGGCGCGGCGTCGAGATGGTGCCGGATGCGCTCGTCGCGCAGAGCGGGCTGGCCGGGCTGCCGGCGCCGTCCGCCGTGCAGTGGGCGACGCTCACGCCGTTTCAGCGCTACGTGCTCGCGAAGCTGTCGCGCAAGCCGAAGCTCAATCACGACTTCATTCCGGCGATGCGCGAGTTCGGCCTCGCCGCGCACTGAGCGGGCGAGGCAAAGCAAATCGCGGCGCGCATCGCCGCGGCGCCCCGTGCGCGGCCCGCGCGGGCCACGCGCCGGTGCAACACGCGGGCGAAACGCGCGCAAAACGCGGCGGCGCTTATTCGAGCGGCGGCAGCGCGCGCGGGCGGCGATCGGCGTCGGTTGCGACGTAGGTGAGCGTTGCTTCCGTCACCTTGACGATCTCGCTCATCAGGCTCATCCGCTGCGCGTAGACCTCGACGTCGACCGTCACCGACGTGTTGCCCGTCTTCACGATGCTCGCGTAGAAGCTCAGCAGATCGCCGACGAACACCGGCTGCTTGAACAGGAACGAATTGACCGCGACCGTCGCGACCCGGCCGTTCGCGCGGCGGCTCGCCGGGATCGAGCCCGCGATGTCGACCTGCGCCATGATCCAGCCGCCGAACACGTCGCCGTGGACGTTCGCGTCGGACGGTTGCGGCACGACGCGCAGCGCGGGCGGTTTTTGCGGGAGTTGCAGGGACGAATCGGTCATGGTTGAAGCTTCCATCCTGTAAGAAAAACGGCCGGCTCGCGCGTTTTCGCGGACGGGCGCCTGCGAGGCGGCGGGCAGCGGCGCGAACCGGCTTCTGCGACAATGCAAAGTTATGAAATTGTACGAGAAAGTGTGAACTTGGGCCGCGCCGCACACGCCGCGTCGCGTAGGTCAGGCTGCGTAGGTCGAGCGGCGCACGCCGGGCCGCGCTGGTCGCATGCGGGTTGAGCCTTCGCGCCACGCCATTCGACCATGCGCGACGATCTGCGCGATTCGGCCGCCGGAGCCCCGCCGCGTACGCCGCACCGCGCGACGGCTACGGCCCCAAGCACGCGCACTTTCACCGACGAAGCGAACCACGAACTCCCCATGCGCCGCTATCCCGCTTCCTCCGAGCCCGCGCCCGTCGTGACCGGGCCGCGCAACGACTGGCAGACGATCCGCTCGCTGCTGCCGTATCTGACTGCCTACAAGTGGCGCGTCGCGTTCGCGCTCGCGTGCCTGATCGGCGCGAAGGTCGCGAACCTCGGCGTGCCCGTCGTGATGAAGCGGATCGTCGACGGCCTCGCCGCCGTCCAGCAACTGACCGCGCTCGGCCGCGCCGAGCAGTCGGCGAGCATCGTGCTCGCGGGCGGGGTCGCGCTCCTCGTGGTCGCCTATGCGCTCGTGCGGCTGTCGACGTCGCTTTTCACCGAGCTGCGCGAAATCCTGTTCTCGAAGGTGACGGAGAGCGCGGTGCGGCGGCTCGCGCTGCAGGTGTTCCGGCATCTGCACGGCCTGTCGCTGCGCTTTCATCTCGAGCGGCAGACGGGCGGCATGTCGCGCGACATCGAGCGAGGCACGCGCGGCATCCAGCAGCTGATCTCTTATTCGCTCTACAGCATCCTGCCGACGCTCGTCGAAGTGGGGCTCGTGCTCGGCTTCTTCGTCGTCAAGTACGAGGCGTACTACGCGTACGTGACCTTCGCCGCGCTCGTCGCGTACATCGGGTTCACCGTGAAGGTGACCGAGTGGCGCACGCATTTCCGCCGCACGATGAACGAGCTCGATTCGCGGGCGAACTCGCGCGCGATCGATTCGCTGATCAACTACGAGACGGTCAAGTACTTCGGCAACGAGGAATGGGAGGCGCAGCGTTACGACGAAAATCTGAAGCGCTATCGGAAGGCTGCGATCCGCTCGCAGAATTCGCTGTCGTTCCTGAATTTCGGCCAGCAGGTGATCATCGGCACGGGGCTCGTGTTCATCCTGTGGCGCGCGACGCAGGGCGTGCTCGCGGGCAAGCTCACGCTCGGCGATCTCGTGCTCATCAACACGTTCATGCTGCAGTTGTACATTCCGCTCAACTTCCTCGGCGTTGTCTACCGAGAGCTCAAGCAGAGCCTGACCGACATGGACCGGATGTTCGGGCTGCTGTCGGCGGCGCGCGAAGTGGACGACGCGTCCGGCGCGAGCGCGCTGAAGGTGAGCGGCGCGCAGGTGCGCTTCGAGCGGGTCAATTTCAGCTACGAGCCGTCGCGGCAGATCCTGCACGGCGTTGATTTCACGATCGACGCCGGCACGACGACGGCGGTGGTCGGCCACAGCGGTTCGGGCAAGTCGACGCTGTCGCGGCTGCTGTTCCGTTTCTACGACCTCGATCGCACGGCGGGCGGCGCGATCACGATCGACGGCCAGGACATCCGCGACGTGAAGCAGGAAACGCTGCGCGCGTCGATCGGCATCGTGCCGCAGGACACGGTGCTCTTCAACGACACGATCTACTACAACATCGCGTACGGCCGGCCTTCGGCGACGCGCGACGAGGTGATCGCGGCCGCGCGCGCCGCGCACATCCACGCGTTCATCGAGAGCTTGCCGAAGGGTTATGACACGCCGGTCGGCGAGCGCGGGCTCAAGCTGTCGGGCGGTGAGAAGCAGCGCGTCGCGATCGCGCGGACGATCCTGAAGAACCCGCCGATTCTGTTGTTCGACGAGGCGACGTCCGCGCTCGATTCGCGCTCCGAGCGCGCGATCCAGCACGAGCTCGAGCAGATCGCGCGGCACCGGACGACGCTCGTGATCGCGCACCGGCTATCGACCGTCGTGCATGCGGACCAGATCATCGTGATGGACCACGGGCGCATCGTCGAGCGCGGCACGCACGCGCAACTGCTGCGCGCGGACGGCCTTTACGCGCAGATGTGGGCGCTGCAGCAGCAGCGCGCGGCGGCCGACGGCGCGGCGGCGGAAGAGGTTTGACGGCGGCGGCGGCCGCCGCGACGATGCGGCGCCGAAAAGCCGAAAAGCCGAAAAGCCGAAAAGCCGAAAAGCCGAAAAGCCGAAAAGCCGAAAAGCCGAAAAGCCGAGCAATCGCGAAACCGTGAAACTCACCGAAAGCCGCGCAGTCGAGCATGAGCGCAACGGGAAGCCAAGCGGCTGACCGGTCGAGCGCTCGAGCAGGCGTGCAGCCAAACGATCGACCGGCCGAGCGGCCGAGCCAATCGATCAGCCGATCAGCCGAACGGCTAACCGGACATCCAATCGATCAGCCGACTGACCGGCCGGAGGGGGCCCTCAACGCCGCATCGAGTTCGCCGAGCTGCGCGGGCGTGCCGACGTTCTCCCACAGCCCCGTGTATAGCTCGCCCGTCGCGCGGCGCGCGGCGATCGTCTCGCGATAATAGGGCGTGAGCGCGCGGCGCGTGCCGGCGGGCAGAGCGCGGAACATCCGCGTGTCGTACAGCGCGATGCTGCCGAACGTGACGCGCGGCGCGCCGTCGAGCGACAGCAGGCCGTCGCCGTCGAGCGCGAAATCGCCCGCCTGATGGAACGGCGGGTTCGGCACCATCACGAGGTGCATGCCGGGCTCGGTGGCCGCCGCGAGCGCGGCCGCGCGCGTGCGCAGCGTCGCGTGATCGAAGTTCGCGTAGACGTCGCCCGCGACGCCGACGAACACCTTGGGCCCCGCGCCGTCCTCGATGAGCGGCAGCGCCTGGGCGATCCCGCCCGCCGTCTCGAGCGCCTCGCGCTCGGCCGAGTAGCGCAACCGCACACCCCAGCGCGAGCCGTCGCCGAGCGCGGCCTCGATCTGCGCGCCGAGCCACGCGTGATTGACGACGATCGTGCGGATGCCCGCCGCGGCGAGCCGCTCGATCTGCCAGACGATCAGCGGCTTGCCGCCCGCGGCAAGAAGCGGCTTCGGCGTCGTGTCGGTGAGCGGGCGCATTCGTTCGCCGCGCCCGGCGGCGAAGATCATCGCCGTATCGAGTGTGTGCGTCATCGTTCAGAACGTGTAGCCGATGTCGGCCGTCTTGCCTTCGAGTTCGTCGAGGAGTTTCGCGAACGGCGCGAGCGGCCGGTAGCGCAGCGCGACGCGCCGCGCGTAGCCGAGAAAGCGCGGCAGGTCGGCGAGATAGTGCGGCTTGTGATCGCGGTAGTTGATCCGCGCGAACAGGCCGAGCACCTTGATGTGGCGCTGCAGGCCCATCCATTCGAGCTGCCGGTAGAACTCGCCGAAGTCCGGCTCGACGGGAAGCCCCGCCTTCCTCGCCTTTTCCCAGTAGTACGCGAAGCAGTCGAGCTCGAACTCCTCGTCCCAGTTGATGAACGCGTCGCGCAGGAGCGATACGACGTCGTACGTGAGCGGCCCGTAGACCGCGTCCTGAAAGTCGAGCACGCCGGGGTTCGGCTGCGCGATCATCAGGTTGCGGGGCATGAAGTCGCGCAGCATGTAGCCCTGCGGCTGCGCCTGCGCGCTCGCGATCAGCAGCGCGAAGGTGCGGTCGAGCACGCCGCGCGCGTCGTCCGGGAGCGTCTTGCCGAGATGCCGGCCGACGTACCACTCGGGCATCAGCTCCATCTCGCGGCGCAGGAACGCTTCGTCGAACGGCGGCAGCACGCCTTCGCGCGACGCGAGCTGCCAGCGGATCAGCGCGTCGAGCGCGTCGCGCATCAGCGGCCGCGCGGCGGCGGGCGCGGTGGGGTCGAGTGCCGAGATGTACGAGCGCGTGCCGAGATCCGTGACGAGCATGAAGCCCGCGTCGAAATCGTGCTCTAGCACTTTCGGCGCGTGCACGCCCGCCGCGTCGAGCAATTGCGCGATCTGCACGAACTCGCGGCACTTCTCGGGCGGCGGCGCGTCGACGGCGATCGCCGTGCCGCCCGGCGCGGCCGCGCTCGCGACGCGGAAATAGCGGCGGAAGCTCGCGTCGGCGGACGCCGGGGCGAGCGACGTCGGGTCGAGCGCGTAGCGGCCGGCGAAAGCGGCGAGCCAGGTGCGCAGACGGGTGAGACGGGGATCGGCTGGAGGCTGCGTCATTGAAAGTCGGGGAGGGGGAACGTCTTGCCATATAATACCCCACGACTTTTTTGACGCGTCCCGTGTCAATTCCCGCCGGCGCGGGCCCGCAGCCCGCTACGCCGTCCGTTTGCCCGTTTTCCCCCGGTATGCGCGAAGCCGCAGTCACGGTTCGATTGCGCGGGCTGCGGCGTGCGAAGGCCGGGTTTGACAGGGTCGATTCGCCGAACGATAGATGCCGCCTAAAACGTTATTCCCGCTCGTCCCAGCTTGCGATGCCGCGCCGCGCAAAAAACGGCTCGCGGTCGCGCTTTTGGCCGTACCGGGCCTCGTGCCGGCGGTGTCGCAGGCCCAACTGACGGGCGTCGCGGCCGAGCCGCAGACGTTTGGTTCGCCGTGGGACCTGCGCCTCGCGCCGCAGCTCGACGAGCATCCGCAAAAACAGAGCGGCAAGCCGGCGACGTTTGTGCTCGGCGACCACACGAGCGGCACGGCCGACCAGGATCTCGCCGCGAAGGGCTCGGCCGAGATCCGCCGCGGCAACGCGGTCGTCAAGGCGCAGGCGATCCACTACGAGCAGGACACCGACATGGCCGACGCGTACGGCAAGGTCACGGTGTCGAACGGCGGCACGACGTTCTCGGGCCCCGAGGCGCATCTGAAGGTCGAGGCGAACCAGGGCTTCATGACGACGCCGAAGTACCATTTCACGGCGACGGGCGGCTCGGGCAGCGCCGAGCGGGTGCAACTGCTCGACAGCGAGCGCTCGGTGTTCACGAACGGCACGTACACCGGCTGCCAGTGCTCGTCGAACCCGGCGTGGTACATCAAGGGCAGCGAGTTCGATTTCGATACCGGCGCGGACGAAGGCGTCGCGCGCAACGGCGTGCTGTTCTTCCAGGGCGTGCCGCTCTTCGGCAGCCCGTGGCTCACGTTTCCGCTGTCGGGCGAGCGGCGCAGCGGCTTCCTGCCGCCGACGTTCTCGCCGTTCAGCTCGACGAACGGCTTCGAGTTTTCGCTGCCGTATTACTTCAACATCGCGCCGAATCGCGACCTGACGATCACGCCGCACATCATCTCGAAGCGCGGCGTCTTCACGCAGGCGACGTTCCGCTATCTGTCGACGAACTACTCGGGCACGCTGACGGGCGAATTCCTGCCGGACGACCGCGTCGCGCACCGTAACCGCTACGCGATCTTCTGGCAGCACCAGCAGAACTTCGGCAACGGCTTCGGCGGCTACGTTTACTACAACAAGGTATCGGACAACCTGTATCCGGAGGATCTCGGCTCCACGAACCAGTTCGTGAACGGGATACAGACGGTCTACCAGCAGGAAGCCGGCCTCACGTACAACAACGGGCCGTGGTCCGTGCTCGGGCGCTACCAGCACTGGCAGACGCTGCCGCCTTCGGTCGCGCCGTACAGCCGCGAGCCGTACAGCCGCGAGCCGCAGTTGAACGTGAAGTACACGAAGTACAACGTCGGCGGCTTCGACTTCGGCGCGGAAGCCGACTATTCGCGCTTCCGGATCACGACCGCCGACCAGCCGGAAGGCGACCGCGTGATGTTCAACCCGTACGTGTCGTACGGGCTGTACGGTCCCGGCTACTTCGTCGTCCCGAAGGCGCAGTTGCACATCGCGTCGTACGACCTGACGACGACGACGGGCGGCGTGCCCGGCCAGCCGAAGCGTTTCACGTATTCGATCCCGACGCTCAGCTTCGATACCGGGCTCATCTTCGACCGCTCGGTGCGCCTGTTCGGCCAGGACTTCATCCAGACGCTGGAGCCGCGCCTGTACTACGTGTACACGCCGTACCGGAACCAGTCGGACGCGCCGCTCTTCGACACGGCCGTGTCGGACTTCGGGCTCGCGGAGATCTTCACGCCGAACACGTTCGTCGGCAACGACCGGATCGCCGACGCGAACCGCCTGACGGCCGCGCTCACGACCCGCTTCATCAATCCGGAGACGGGCGACGAGCGCGCGCGCTTCGTGATCGCGCAGCAGTACTACTTCACCGACCAGCGCGTGACGCTGCAGCCGAGCGAGGCGCTCGCGACGGCGCGGCACTCGGACCTGATCCTCGGCGCGTCGGTCAAGCTCGGCGCGGGCTTCGCGTCGGAAACCGCGTTCCAGTACAACGTCGACAACAACCAGCTCGTGAAGTCGAGCGTCGGCTTCGGCTACAGCCCGGGCGAGCGGCGCGTGATCAACGTCGGCTATCGCTACACGCGGCAGAACCCGACGCTCAGCAACGAGCCGATCAACCAGATCCTCATGTCCGCGCAATGGCCGCTCACGCGGCGGCTTTACGCGATCGGCCGCCTCAACTACGACCTCGCGAGCAGCCGGGTTGTCGACGGTCTCGTCGGCTTCCAGTACGATGCCGACTGCTGGGCGTTCGGCGTCGGCGTCCAGCGCTACGCGAACGGCCTGAACACGTCGGGGCAGCAGAATTCGTCGACCCGCGTGCTCGCGCAGCTCGTGCTCAAAGGCTTGACGAGCATCGACAACGGCCTCGTGACCGCGTTCAGGGCAGGCGTGCAGGGCTACACGCCGCTGCCGCCCGCGCCGGCGCCGCTGTCGCGCTTCAGCAATTACGATTAACCGCCGAGGAGGCGTTCGCGGCGAGCGGCGTTCGCGCAGCCCGCTTTCAATGGAGTACCTGTGGCAATGAAGAAAACCCTTCGCTTCGCGGCTATCGCATCCGGTCTGCTCGCGTCGCTCATCACGGTCGCGCCGGCCGCGTCCGCGCAGGCGCTGCGCGCGCAGGGCGCGTCGCTCGCCGACGAGGTGGTCGCCGTCGTCAACAACGACGTGATCACCGGGCGCGAGCTCGATCAGCGCGCCGGCCTGATCGCGCGCCGCCTGCAGCAGCAGAACGCGCCCGTGCCGCCGATGGACCAGTTGCGCGCACAGGTGCTCAACCAGATAGTGCTCGAGCGCATCCAGGTGCAACGGGCGAAGGACGACGGCATCGTCGTCGA
The DNA here is from genome assembly GCF_000773065.1 of Burkholderia sp. ABCPW 111. NCBI lineage: Bacteria > Pseudomonadati > Pseudomonadota > Betaproteobacteria > Burkholderiales > Burkholderiaceae > Burkholderia > Burkholderia sp. ABCPW 111. The sequence continues at coordinate 32,915 of NZ_JPWT01000087.1, forward strand.
CAACGCCACCGTGCAGGCGACGCTCGGCCGCCTCGCGCAGGCGAACGGGATGCCGCTCGAGCAGTACAAGGCGCGCATCGTGGCGCAAGGCGTGCCGTGGGACGTGTTCGTGGGCGATGCCCGCACCGAGCTGATGCTCTCGAAGCTGCGCGAGAAGGAAGTCGACAGCAAGATCACCGTGTCGGACGCCGAGGTGGCGAGCTACATCGCGAGCCAGCGCGGCCCGAACGCCGGCTCGCAGCAGGATCTGCGGCTCGAGCACGTCTTCGTGAAGGCCCCGACGAGCGCGCCGCAAGCGGACATCGACGTCGCACAGAAGAAGGCGGAAGGCCTGCTGCAGCAGGCGCTCGCGTCGGGCGCCAATTTCGAGCGGCTCGCGAAGAACAATTCGGAGGCCGACGACGCGAAGAAGGGCGGCGATCTCGGCTTCAAGTCGCCGTCGTCGCTGCCGTCGGACGTCGTCGACGCCGTGTCGAAGCTGCGCCCCGGCGAGGTCAACCCGACGCTCATCCGCGTGCCGGACGGCTTCGAGATCGTGCGCCTCGTCGAGCGCCGCGCGAGCCAGAACCCGGCCGCGTCGCCGAAGATCGTGCAGACGCACGTGCGCCACATCCTGCTGCGCGTCGGCGAAGGCAAGTCCGAATCGCAGGCGCGCCAGCAGCTGATCGACATCCGCCGGCAGATCGAGGCGGGCAGCGATTTCGAGAAATTCGCGCGTACCTATTCGCAGGACGGCTCGGCTTCGCAGGGCGGCGATCTCGGCTGGATCAGCCCGGGCGAGACGGTGCCCGAATTCGAGCGGGCGATGAACGCGCTGCAGGACGGCCAGGTCAGCAACCCGGTGCGCACCGAGTACGGCTACCACCTGATCCAGGTGCTCGGCCGACGCGACGCGGAAGGCTCGGTGCAGCAGCAGATGGACATCGCTCGCCAGGCGATCGGTCAGCGCAAGGCCGAGCAGGCGTACGCGGACTGGCTGCGCGAGCTGCGCGATTCGTCGTACGTGCAGATCAAGCTGCCCGTCGCCCAGTAAGCGCATAGGCGCATCATGTCCGCCAGCCCGCAGCCGCTGCGCATCGCGATCACGACCGGCGAGCCGGCCGGCGTCGGCCCCGAGCTGACGGCCCGCGCGCTCGCCGACGCGGCGACGCGCTGGCCGGACGCGCGTTTCACGGTGCTCGGCGACGCGAATCTGATCGCGCAGCGCGCGGCCGCGGTCGGCGTCGACTGGGTGCGCGTGACGGCGGGCGGCGCGAATGCGGATGTCGCAGGCGCGCACGTCGGGAATGCGCATGTCGCCGACGCGCATGTCGCCGACGCGCATGTCGCCGTCGTGCATCGCGCGCTTGCCGCGCCGGCCGAAGCCGGCAAGCTGAATCCGGCGAACGGGCGCTACGTGCTCGATCTGCTCGATGCGGCGATCGACGGCGCGCTCGCCGGCGAATACGACGCGATCGTCACCGCGCCGCTGCAAAAGAGCACGATCAACGATGCGGGCGTGCCGTTCACCGGTCACACCGAATATCTCGCCGAGCGCACGCACACGCCGCGCGTCGTGATGATGCTCGCGGGCACGGGCGAGCGCCCGCTGCGCGTCGCGCTCGCGACGACGCACCTGCCGCTCAAGGACGTGTCGGCCGCGCTGACGATCGACGGTCTTGCCGATACGCTCGCGATCGTCGATCGCGACCTGCGCGGCAGCTTCGGTCTTGCCGCGCCGCGCATCCTCGTGACGGGCCTGAATCCGCACGCGGGCGAGAACGGTTATCTCGGCCGCGAGGAAATCGACGTGATCGAGCCGGCGCTCGAACGCGCGCGGGCGGCGGGCATCGACGCGCGCGGCCCGTACCCGGCCGACACGCTGTTCCAGCCTCGCTACCTCGAGCATGCGGATTGCGTGCTCGCGATGTTTCACGACCAGGGACTGCCGGTCCTCAAGTACGCGACGTTCGGCGAAGGCATCAACGTCACGCTCGGCCTGCCGATCATCCGCACGTCGGTCGATCACGGCACCGCGCTCGATCTCGCCGGCACGGGCCGCGCCGATCCGGGCAGCCTCGTCGCCGCGATCGACACCGCCGTGACGATGGCGCGCCATCGGCGCGCGGGCTGAGTTTTCGCGTCATTCGTTTTTCTATCTCTCGATGTCGAACAGCAGACAGCACCAAGGGCATTTCGCGCGCAAGCGCTTCGGGCAAAACTTTCTCGTCGATCACGGCGTGATCGACGCGATCGTCGCGGCGATCGATCCGAAGCGCGGCGAGCGGATGGTCGAGATCGGTCCGGGCCTCGGCGCGCTCACCGGGCCCGTGATCGCGCGGCTCGCGACGCCCGATTCGCCGCTGCACGCGGTCGAGCTCGATCGCGACCTGATCGGACGCCTCGAGGAGCGCTTCGGCGATCTGCTCGAGCTGCACGCGGGCGACGCGCTCGCGTTCGACTTCGGCTCGCTCGCGCGGCCGGGCGGCGCGCCGTCGCTGCGGATCATCGGCAATCTGCCGTACAACATCTCGAGCCCGCTGCTGTTCCATTTGATGTCGTTCGCGCCCGTCGTGATCGACCAGCACTTCATGCTGCAGAACGAAGTCGTCGAGCGGATGGTCGCCGAGCCGGGCACGAAGGCGTTCAGCCGGCTGTCGGTGATGCTCCAGTACCGCTACACGATGGACAAGCTGATCGATGTGCCGCCCGAATCGTTCCAGCCGCCGCCGAAGGTCGATTCGGCGATCGTGCGGATGATTCCGCACGCGCCGCACGAGTTGCCTCACGTCGACGTCGCGGTGCTCGGCGAAGTGGTGACGGCCGCGTTCTCGCAGCGCCGCAAGATGCTGCGCAACACGCTTGGGGGCTATCGCGACCTGGTGGATTTCGACGCGCTCGGCTTCGATCTCGCGCGCCGCGCGGAAGACGTCGGCGTCGACGAGTACGTGCGCGTCGCGCAGGCGGCCGGCGCCGTGCGGCGGACGGGCGGTTGAGAGGCGACTTGAGAGGCGACTGAGGGGCGACTGAGGGGCGGGCGGCCGGCGACGGGCGGCGCAAAGGGCGGCGCGTCGCGGGATCGCGCGGCCGGTGTCGGCATGTCGGCGCGTCCACGAAGCCGCCGGATCGGCAAAACGACTAAACGGCTAAACGGCAAATCTGCAACGTGCCCCGCCACGGCCGCCGGCCGGATAATCCTCCGTTTCCCGCCTACTTGCCGCGATCCCCTTTCGGCGGCGCGTTGACGAGCCCGATGCCCGCCAGCACGAGCGCGGCCGCCGCGCCGAAGCGTGCGTCGACCGAATCGCCGAGCAGCAGCACGCCGAAGCTCACGCCGAAGAGCGGCGCGAGAAACGTAAACACGGAAAGCCGTGCCGCGCTATAGCGCGTCAGCAGCCAATACCATGCGAGATAGCTCGCGAACGCGACAATCACGCCTTGATACGCGAGGCTCGCGACGGCGAGCGGCGTCACGTTCGCGAGCGTCGTCTGTCCGGTGACGACGGCCAGCCCGAGCAGCGCCGCCGCCGACACCGTCAGCTGGTAGAACAGCGTCTTGCTCGCGCTCGCGCGCGCGAGCGACGTCGAGCGCACGACGACCGTCGTCGCCGCCCACATCACGCCGCCGAGCACGCCGAGCGCGTCGCCCGCGAGCCCGGCGAGCGTCGATGCGCCGCCCGCGGCCGGCCGCGCGAAGCCGTCGGCGAATGCGACCGCGATGCCCGAGAACGCGATCGCGACGCCCATCCATTGCATGCGGCGCATCTTCTCGCCCGGCGCGAACAGGTGCAGGCCGAGCGCGGTGAAGCACGGCGCGGTGTAGAGGAAGATCGCCATGCGCGCGGCGCTCGTCAGCGTGAGGCCGAAAAAGAGGCAGACGAATTCGCCCGCGAACAGCGTGCCCGCGGCGACGCCGGCGCCGAACGTGCCGTCCGCGCGAAAAAGCGACGTGCCGCGCGCGCTCGCCCACGCCCACACGCCGACGGCCGCGATCGCCGAGCGCAGCCCGGCTTGGAGCATCGGCGGGATTGCGTGCGTCGCGCTCTTGATCGCGACTTGCTGGAAGCCCCAGATCGCGCATAGCAGGATCATCACGCCGATCGCGCGCAGATCGAGCGCCGGGCGTGCCGGCGCGTAGGCGACGGCGCTCATCGGACGCCCCCGAACGCGGTGGCGCGCGCCGTGGATATGCCGGCGGCCGGGCGCTCGGCGGACAAGCTCGGTTCGAGGAAGAAGGTTTGCACGGTTTGCGGGCCGGGGGAGCGGCTGTCGGAAAGGTGGTTCGATTCGTCGCGGGACGCGGCGCGGGCGGCCTCGTCGCGGGGTGCGGCGGGCGGCGATGCGGCGCGCATGCCGCACCGCTGCCTGCCGCGACGATCTTAACCGATCGCGCCGCGCGCCGCCTGCCGTCGTGCATGGCTTCCGCTGCCCGGATGGGCGGTGCGGCGGCCGGCGAGAATCGCGCGGGTCTGGTACATTCGCACGTTCAAGCAAGTCCCCACGGAGTACATCATGCGTTTGCTTCACACGATGCTGCGAGTCGGCGATCTCGACCGCTCGATCAAGTTCTACACCGAGCTGCTCGGCATGAAATTGCTGCGCCGCGACGACTATCCGGACGGGAAATTCACGCTCGCATTCGTCGGCTACGGCGACGAGCGGGACCACACGGTCATCGAGCTCACCCACAACTGGGACACGAAGTCGTACGACCTCGGCACGGGCTTCGGCCACCTCGCGCTCGAAGTCGACGACGCGTACGAGGCGTGCGAGCGGATCAAGGCGCAAGGCGGCAAGGTCACGCGCGAAGCCGGCCCGATGAAGCACGGCACGACGGTGATCGCGTTCGTCGAAGATCCGGACGGCTACAAGATCGAGTTCATCCAGCGCAAGTCCCACTGAGCGCTGTCCGGCCGCACGGGGCGCTGCGGCGCTCCGCGCCGGCTCGCATCCGGCGCGCGATGCGTTCGTGCCTGCGCGCCGAGTCGTTTTTCCTCTCCCACGATTCCTTTTCATGAACCCGTTTTGCTCGGGCTGCGAAGCTCGGCGGCGCGTTCGCGTTCGCGTTCGCGCTTGCGCGCGCTTTCGCGGGCGGCGGCGCGGTTCGGGCGATGCGCCGCGTCGTGCGCCGCGCCGCGCGCGGGCGTAGGCGGGCGAGTCGGCGCATGCATCGGTCGTGCGGCGCGGGACGACGGCGGCGAGAGGAGGGGCGGGCGCGGAAGCGCCGAATCGAATCGGTGCGGCGCCTGCCGCATCGAAAGCGCGCCGCGAAAATCGATGTCCGATTGCGGTTGCGCGCGGCCGCGTCCCCCGGGCTACCGCTCGCCGCGTTCGGCCGCCGCCCTTTCGATCGGGCGACGGGCGGCGCGCTTTTGCGAGCGCCGCGCGCTCAGAGCGCGGGCAGCAGCTCCGGCGGATGATGCTTGAGCGTATGCCGCGCTTCGCGGAATTCCGGAAAGATCGATTCGACCGTCTGCCAGAACGCCGGGCTATGGTTCATCTCGCGCAGATGCGACAGCTCGTGCGCGACGACGTAATCGACGATCGACATCGGAAAGTGGACGAGCCGCCAGTTCAGGCGGATCTTGCCGTCGCTCGAGCAACTGCCCCAGCGCGTCGCGGCCGACGACAGCGCATACATCGAATACGTGACGCCGAGCTTCTGCGCATACACCGCCAGCCGCTCGCCGAAGATCCGCTTCGCTTCGCTCTGCAGCCACCCCTGCACGCGGTCCTTGATCTGCTGCTCGCTCGCGTGCGCGGGCAGCCCGAGCTCGAGCGTCGCGGCGGCCGCGTCGAAGCTGAGCGCGCCCTTCGCCGACGCGAGCGCGATGGTGACGGGCTTGCCGAGGTACGGAATCTGCGCGCCTTCCTTCCAGTCGATCTGCGGCAGCGCGCGCTGCTCGGCGCGCGTCTGCCATTCGGCGAGCTTGTTGAAGATCCAGCGACGCTTCTCGGCGATCGCCGCTTCGATGTCGGCGAGCGTCACCCAGCGCGGCGCGGTGATCGTGAGGCCGCTGCCGTCGATCGCGAAGCCGATCGTGCGGCGCGCCGAGCGCTTGAGCTTGTATTCGAGGACGCCGCCGTCGAGCGCGAGCGTGCGGCGACGGGAGCGGTCGGCGTCGGGCGGCGCAGCGGGTGCGGCGGGCGCAACGGACGAAGCGGGCGGAACGGCGGAAGGGGAAGCGGGAGACGCCGAGGCGGCCGGCCCGTCGAAGAGCGGCAGGTCGAGCTGGCGGTGATCGAGAGCCACGACGGCCGGCCGTGGCCTGGGACGCTTCGGCATCAGTTCGCTTCGTTTGGCAGTGCGCAATGGGTGAAACTCGCTTGACTTCAGGTACGCGCGGCGTCGGACGAGCGTGCGGCGCCGCGTGCGCCGTCGCGCTCGTGCCGGTACGCGTCCGGATCGATGCGGCGCATTTCCGCTTCGATCCAGTTCTCGACACGTTCGTTCAATTGATCGGGGGTGAGGCCTTGCGTGTCGATCGGCTTGCCGATCGACACCGTGACGGTGCCGGGATACTTCATAAACGAGTTGCGCGGCCACACGCGTCCCGCGTTGTGGGCGATCGGCACGACGGGCGCGCCCGCGCCGATCGCGAAGCGCGCGCCGCCCGTCTTGTACTTGCCCTGACTGCCGACCGGCGTGCGCGTGCCTTCGGGGAACATGATGACCCACGCGCCGTCCGCCATTCGCGTGCGGCCCTGGCGAATCACCGAATCGAACGCGTTCTTGCCGTCCTTGCGGTTGATGTGGACCATGTGCAGCATCCCGAGCGCCCAGCCGAAGAACGGCACGTACAGCAACTCGCGCTTGAACACGTAGCAGAGCGGCTTCGGCATCAGCGCGGGCAGCGCGATCGTCTCCCACGCGGACTGATGCTTCGGCAGCAGCACGGCCGGGCCGTCGGGCAGGTTCTCGTAGCCTTCGATGCGATAGCGGATGCCGTTCAGCCAGCGCGCGACGAAGAGCGTCGACTTGCACCAGCCGGCCGCCATCCAGTAGCGCGCGTTCGGACGCAGGAACGGGAACGCGATGAAGCACGCGGTCGCGTACAGCGCCGTGTAGACGATGAAATAAACGAATAGCAGCAGGGAGCGGGCGAAGCGCATCGGCGTGACGTTACGGTGAGGGAGGACGCGCGCGGGTCGGCATCACTCGTGTTCTTCGGAAAGGAAATCGAGCGCGAACGCGCGCAGGTCGTCGTGCACGCGCGTGCCTTGCGGCAGCCCGCCCGCGGCGAGCGTCTTCTTGCCCTTGCCCGTCAGCACGAGGTGCGGCTGGAAGCCGAGCGCCGCGCCCGCCTGCAGGTCGCGCAGCGAATCGCCGACGACGGGCGTGTTCTGCGGATCGATCTCGAAGCGCTCGGCGATCAGCTTCATCATTCCCGGCTGCGGCTTGCGGCAGTCGCAGTGGTCGTCGGCGGTGTGCGGGCAGAAGAACACCGCGTCGATCCGTGCGCCGACCGCGGCCGCCGCGCGATGCATTTTCAGATGCATCGCGTTCAGCGTCGCCATGTCGAACAGGCCCCGGCCGATGCCCGACTGGTTGGTCGCGACGACGACGCGATAGCCCGCGTGGTTGAGCCGCGCGATCGCCTCGAGGCTGCCGGGCAGCGCGATCCATTCGTCGGGCGACTTGACGAACGCGTCCGAATCGACGTTGATGACGCCGTCGCGGTCGAGGACGACGAGCTTCTTGCTGGGACTGGTCGGCATTGCGTGGCCCCCGGCTTCAGGCGGCGAGCTTCGAGATGTCCGCGACGCAGTTCATCTGCTGATGCAGCGCGGACAGGAGCGCGAGCCGGTTCGCGCGCAGCGCGGGGTCCTCGGCGTTGACCATCACGTCGTCGAAGAACGCGTCGACGGGCGCGCGCAGCGCCGCGAGCGCGGAGAGGGCGCCCGTGTACGCGCGCGCCTCGAGCTGCGACTGCACGCGCGGCGTGACCGCGGCGAGCTGCTCGGCGAGCGCCTTCTCGGCGGCTTCGACGAACAGCGTCGGCTGCACCGCGCCGTTCGCGCCGCTTTCCGACTTCTTCAGGATGTTCGAGATCCGCTTGTTCGCGGCCGCGAGCGCTTCGGCTTCCGCGAGGCGCGTGAATTCGCGCACCGCGTCGAGGCGCGCGATGATGTCGTCGAGGCGCGTCGGGTTCAGGCTCAGCACCGCGTCGACTTCGCCTGCCGTGTAGCCGCGCTCGCGCAACAGGCCGCGCAGGCGATCGATGAAGAACGCGTAGATCGCGTCGGTCGATTCGGCGACGCCCGGCACCGCCGCGAAGCGCTCGTACGCGGTGCGCAGCAGCCAGACGAGATCGAGCGGCAACTGCTTTTCGAGCAGCAGACGCAGCACGCCGAGCGCGTGACGGCGCAGCGCGAACGGGTCCTTCTCGCCCGTCGGCGCGAGGCCGATGCCCCAGATGCCGACGATCGTCTCGAGCTTGTCGGCGAGCGCGACCGCGGTCGACACGGGCGCCGTCGGCAGCGCGTCGCCGGAGAAGCGCGGCTGGTAGTGCTCGGTGCACGCGACAGCGACGTCTTCCGGCTCGCCGTCGTGGCGCGCGTAGTACGTGCCCATCGTGCCCTGCAGCTCGGGGAACTCGCCGACCATGTCGGTCAGCAGGTCGGCCTTCGCGAGGCGCGCCGCGCGGATCGCGATCGTCGCGTCGGCGCCGATCGCGGGCGCGATCTCGCCCGCGAGCGTTTCGAGGCGCTCGACGCGCGCGAGCTGCGAGCCGAGCTTGTTGTGATAGACGACGTTCGCGAGCAGCGGCACGCGCTCGGCGAGCGGCTTCTTCTTGTCCTGTTCGAAGAAGAACTTCGCGTCGGCGAGGCGCGGGCGCACGACGCGCTCGTTGCCCTCGACGATCTCGTCCGGCGTCTTCGTCTCGATGTTCGACACGATCAGGAAGCGCGAGCGCAGCTTGCCCGCCGCGTCGGTGAGCGCGAAGTACTTCTGGTTCGTCTGCATCGTGAGGATCAGGCACTCCTGCGGGACTTGCAGGAATTCGTCCTCGAAGCGGCACGGATAGACGACGGGCCATTCGACGAGCGACGTCACCTCGTCGAGCAGCGCTTCCGGCATCACGACCTGGTCGCCGTCGGCGTGCGCGGCGAGCTGCGTGCGGATCGCTTCCTTGCGGTGCGCGAAGTGCGCGATCACGCGGCCTTTCTCGCGCAGCGCGTCCGCGTACGCGCTCGCGTGCTGGATCGCGACGAGGCCGTCGGACAGGAAGCGGTGGCCGAGCGTCGTGTCGCCCGCGTCGATGCCGAACGCGGACACGGGCACGATGCGATCGTCGTGCAGCACGGTGAGGCGATGCACGGGGCGCACGAACTGGACGTCGGTGCCGTCCGGGCGCTGATAGGTCATCACCTTCGGGATCGGCAGCTTCGCGAGGGTTTCGTCGAGCGCGGCCTGCAGGCCGTCGGCGAGCGACGCGCCGGGCGCCGCGTAGTTGACGAAGAACGCTTCGGCCTTGCCGTCGTGCGCGCGCTCGAGATCGGCGATCGACAGGTTCGGGCGGCCGAGCGCGGCGAGCTTCTTCGCGAGCGGGGCGGTGGGCAAGCCTTGCGCGTCGAGCGCGACCGACACCGGCAGCACTTTTTCGCGGACCTGCTTTTCGGGCGCGACGGCGCGCACGTTCCGGACGACGACGGCGAGGCGGCGCGGCGTCGCGTAGCGCTCGAACGCGAGCTCGCCTTCGATCAGGTCGCGCGCGGCGAGGCGTTGCGCGATGCCTTCGGCGAACGCGTCGCCCAGGCGCGCGAGCGCTTTCGGCGGCAGCTCTTCGGTCAGCAGTTCGACGAGCAGGGAAGCGGAATGGTTTTGCGTCATGGTGTGAAGAATCTCGTCAGTCCTGATCGATCTTGCGTTCGGCCTTCAGCGGCGGCGCCCACGCGGGCTGCGCGGCCTCTTGCGCGTCGGTGGTCAAGCCCGGCACGCCCGGCACCGGGTTGCCGATCATCGGGAAGCCGAGCTTTTCGCGCGAATCGTAGTACGCCTGCGCGACGAGCCGCGACAACGCGCGGATGCGGCCGATGTACGCGGCGCGCTCGGTCACGGAAATCGCGCCGCGCGCGTCGAGCAGGTTGAACGTGTGGCCCGCCTTCAGCACGAGCTCGTACGCGGGCAGCGCGAGCTGCGCGTCGATCATCCGCTTCGCTTCCGCTTCGTAGCTGCTGAAGAACGTGAAGAGCAGCTCGACGTTCGCCTGCTCGAAGTTGTAGGTCGACTGCTCGACTTCGTTCTGGTGATAGACGTCGCCGTAGGTCAGGCGGCGCAGCTCGGGGCCGTTCGGGCCTTGCTCTTCCCACTCGGTCCAGATCAGGTCGTAGACGTTCTCGACTTTCTGCAGATACATCGCGAGGCGCTCGAGGCCGTAGGTGATCTCGCCGAGCACCGGCTTGCAGTCGAGGCCGCCCACTTGCTGGAAGTACGTGAACTGCGTGACTTCCATGCCGTTCAGCCAGACTTCCCAGCCGAGGCCCCACGCGCCGAGCGTCGGGTTTTCCCAGTCGTCCTCGACGAAGCGCACGTCGTTCTGCTTCAGATCGAAGCCGAGCGCTTCCAGCGAGCCGAGGTACAGGTCGAGGATGTTCTCCGGCGCGGGCTTGAGCACCACCTGATACTGGTAGTAGTGCTGCAGGCGGTTCGGGTTCTCGCCGTAGCGGCCGTCCTTCGGGCGCCGCGACGGCTGCACGTACGCGGCGCGCCACGGCTCGGGGCCGATCGCGCGCAGGAACGTGTGCACGTGCGACGTACCGGCGCCGACTTCCATGTCGATCGGCTGGAGCAGGGCGCAACCCTGCCTGTCCCAATAGGACTGGAGCGTCAGGATGATTTGCTGAAACGTAAGCATGAGAGGCCTTCGTGGCGCTGGGCGCCGCGCTTCGGGCGGACGGCGCGAGCGGGGCTGGCGCCGGCAGCTCGCGCGGCGCGCGGCTTGGGTCTGTGCTGAAACGCGTAATTTTACCGGATCGGCGGGCAGGTGCGGCCGGAACGGGGTGGGGCAGCCCTCCATACGCGTTCGCGGGCGACGAAATCGCGGGAAAACGGGCGGATGCGCGGGGGCCGATCGGCGGCGCGTCGGCGCGCGATTCGCGGGCGGCCGCGGCGCACGCGGCACGCACGGCGCACACGGCGCACACGGCGCACACGGCGCACACGGCGCACACGGCGCACACGGCGCACACGGCGCACACGGCGCACACGGCGCACACGGCGCA